>NZ_VRKW01000005.1 GCF_009746715.1 Ketobacter sp. MCCC 1A13808 | reverse complement strand
AATCGAAGCAATTCATTACCGTGCGGCAGCTGCTGTGTCATGAAGCCGGCTTATATCACATCCGCGAGATGATCGACGATGCGGAGCGGATGATGGACTGGAATTTCATGACCACGGCCATTGAGCGGGCTAAAACGATACATGAACCCGGCGCGACTAACGGCTACCACGCCTTCACTTATGGCTGGCTTATCGGTGAGCTGATCCAACGGGTCACCCACAAAACCTTTGCCGAAGTGCTTGAAGAAATGGTGACCATCCCCCTGGGGTTGGACGGTCTTTTCGTAGGCCTGCCCCCTTCGGAAATGAATCGCCGCGCCGAGCTGGTTAATAACGTAGGAAAAAATAACCCGAACGCAATGCGCTTTGAAAGACGCACTCAGCACCTGCTAATGAAAGCACTCACCGCAGGTTTAAAAGTCGCGAACATTGACCTGGATAAATCCATATCAGCGTTAGTGCCGAAAGGCGCAATGTACCTTGATTTCAACAGTCCGGATTTTCTTGGCTCCTGCCTGCCTGCGGTCAATGGCATGTTTACCGCGCGCTCCCTGGCAAAACTTTACGCTGTTTTGGCGAATGGCGGACAACTGGATGGTACCCGCTTAATTTCGCGGGAATCCATGAATGAAATAATGCAAATCCAAAATCGCACAATGGGCGACGTTATTCCCCTACCCATGCACTGGCGGCTTGGATACCACCGTGTATTTGCGCTAGGTCGCCCCACCTCCCTTAGCTTCGGGCATTTCGGATTCGGCGGCTCGGGGGCCTGGGCAGACCCTATACGGAATTTATCGGTCGGCTTCACATTAAATAACGGGTTCGGCACTCCCTTTGGAGATACCCGCATGCTACATATTACCAATTCCGTGATCAGAGCCGCTGAAAAGCGTTACCTTTATCCGGATAGCGAACAGATTTCCGGGATCGGCCCGTTTTTTCCCCGTGATCGAAAGATTAATTACGGCGCAGCTAAAAAAATTGTCAGTGGTGTTCTACCGCGGCGCCGGCGCAACGACGTATCGGTACTGTAAGCAACAATGCATTCCGCCTAGCCATCGGCAATGCATTCGCTTGATCACCAAGTGGCCCTCTACCCGAACCGTTAGTAAGTTAAGTTCGAAATTAGGGTTAACATTCTAATTTATTTGTATACCTTCCCACTCGTTGTGCAATGACACAGGTTGCGGTAATGGAACCTAACACCTGCAGTAATCACAACCACATCAATTTTAAGCCATCACCAACCTGATGAGGGAATATAAAATGAGCGAGTTTTCGGATCGCGTTAAAGACCAAGTGGAACAGTTTAATTCTTCTGTTGACCAGATCGTAAATGCTTACCGTGGTCTTTACACCAAGATCAAGGAAGAGAGTAACAAGCAGTTCGAAGAATTGGTCAAAACAGGCGAACAACAATTAAGTGCCGAAGAATCTTTTCTGGCGCAGCTTAAGAAAGACATCACTACTCCGTTTGATGACGTCAAAGGTTCTCTGGATCAGATTAAAAATGCGTATGTTGGCCTGGTAGTAAAGGCACGCAACAGCGGCGAACAGTACTTTGATGAGCTGGTAGAACTGGGCTCAAGCAAATTGACCGAACTGAAATCTGAAATTAAAGACGAGATCGAAGAAGTAAAAAAGCCTAAAGCCTCGAAGAAATTAGAGGCAGAAGAAGCAGAATAAGGTATTTTCGCATCAGAGCGGACATAAAAGCGGCTATTTAGCCGCTTTTATCCTGCTAACCCTCTCATAAATATACGCTTTTCCCTCCCCGCCTTTATCAATTAGTCAAATTCAAATATTGGTAACAGAGACTTGGTATATACGTTAGAATCAAGTCTCATATTTGACGATCAGTGCAATTTCAGGATCGTCTGAGGCTATACTGTTAACAACCATTACAAAATATTTGCGAGAAAGTAGTCTATGCCAGACATTAACCAAGGCATGCGGGAAGACGCACCTATCAACTGGGTCCCGGCAATCATCTTCAGCAGCACATTCCTAATCGCTATCACAGCCGTTCCTCTTTATGGTTTCCTGGTGGGCTATGACTGGGTGGAAATTGTCACCTGTATCGTCATGGTGGCCTTTTGCGGGTTCTCGATCACAGGCGGTTACCACCGTCTTTGGTCTCATCGAGCCTATGATGCCAACCCCTTAGTACGCGCGTTTTTTGCTTTTTGGGGAGCCTGTGCTCTACAAAACACCATATTGATCTGGTGCTCGGGTCACCGCCGCCACCACCGTCACGTGGATGATGTCGACAAAGATCCTTACTCCATAAAGCGCGGATTCTGGTTCGCCCATATAGGCTGGATGTTACGCAATTATAAAAGCAGTGATGTTGACCTGGCCAATACCCAGGACCTGCAACGGGACAAGATCGTTATGTTCCAGCACAAATATTATGTCCCTTTGGTCGTCGCATCCAATATCGGCGTACCCGTGGCGCTGGGCATACTCAATGGCGATGTATTAGGCATGCTATTACTGGCCGGTGTGTTACGTCTGGTCATTAGCCACCATGTCACTTTTTTCATCAATAGTCTTTGTCATACCTGGGGCAAACAGCCCTACACCAGCACCAACACCGCCAAAGATAACTTCTTCCTGGCCCTGGTAACCTACGGTGAGGGCTACCATAATTTCCACCACTACTTCCAGACCGATTACCGCAATGGAGTCCGCTGGTGGCAATTCGATCCTACAAAATGGATGATCGCTTCTTTATCCTGGATCGGCATGACGTCTAATCTGAAACGAGTGCCCAGCTTTAAAATTCAGGAAGCATTGGTTCATATGCAATTTGAAAAAGCCCATAAGCAATTGAACCTGAGCCGCCTGCCAACCCCCAACGTAGAAGCGCTGCGTCAAACGCTGGAAAGTGAATATCAACAGTTTTCAAAAACCCTGGCCGACTGGAAAGAGCTGCATGGACAGTGGGTTCAACAAAAACGCCAGGAATTTGAAGAAAAGAAACAGGAGCTGCAGGAAAAATGGCAACAGGCCACCGTGCGCACCCGCTTCCTTGAAATGGAATACAACCTGAAAATGCAGCGCAAGCGCTTGCAGATGTTCAGCCTGAATTTCGCAACGGCTCACTCGTCATAAAGGTGTGTTAGCAAACAATTCTTAGGCAGCAAAAGGTTGGCTAAATCAACCTTTTGCTTTCTTATCCTGCGCTATATCAAGCCAACCGACGCCGGTTAAGCAACTTCAAATAATCCGGCCGCCCCCATACCACCACCGATGCACATCGTCACTACCACGAACTTCGCACCTCGACGCTTGCCTTCTATCAAAGCATGACCCACCATTCTGGCACCAGACATACCATAGGGATGGCCGATTGAAATGGCACCGCCGTTTACATTCATGATCTCGGGGTCGATTTCCAGCTTATCCCGGCAATACAGCGTTTGAACTGCAAATGCTTCGTTTAATTCCCAAAGGCCGATATCATTAATAGTAAGACCGTGAATCTTCAGCAGCTTAGGAATCGCGTAGATAGGCCCTATTCCCATTTCTTCCGGCGCATTTCCCGCAACCGCCATACCTCGGTAAATACCCAGTGGGGACAAGCCACGCTGCTCTGCCAGTTTAGACTCCATCAACACACACGCAGAAGCACCGTCTGACAGCTGGCTGGCGTTGCCCGCAGTGATCACTCCACCTTCAACCACGGGTTTGAGTTGAGCGAGTGACGCCAAGTCGGTTTGAGGGCGGTTACCTTCATCCTTGGATAAAGTCACCTGCTGGTAACTCACCTCTTTGGTTTCTTTATTAAGCACAGCCTGTTCCGCGCTTATAGGTACAATCTCATCGTCGAATTTACCGGCTTGCTGCGCTGCAGCAGTCCTTTGTTGTGAGCTAAGGGCGTACTCGTCCTGCGCTTCGCGGGAAACCCCGTATTTCTTCGCTACATTCTCAGCCGTAAGTAACATCGGCATATACGCATGCTCGGCGTGAGCAATAACGTTCGCATCTTCTTCTGCTTTCACCCACTCAAAATATTTATTCTGAACCGCACTTATATTTTCCTGGCCACCGGCAACACACACATTCATACCATCCACAATGATCTGTTTAGCGGCGGTTGCTATGGCCATCAAACCCGACGAACATTGGCGATCCATGGTCTGGCCGGAGGCGGTTACGGGGAGCCCAGCAGCCAAGCTGGCCGTTCTCGCCAGGTTGTTACCCGCTGTACCGGCCGTCAGTACTGCCCCGATGACCACGTCATCTATTTCTCCGCCATCCACACCGGAACGAGCCACCGCATGCTGAATAGCATGCCCCATCATAGTGGGTGACTTGATGTTATTTAAGGATCCACGATACGCGCGACCGATCGGGGTTCTCGCAGTGGAGACAATTACGGCTTCTTTCATTGGACATTCCTCTGATTTTCGAAACGATAAGTTTATAAGAATATTCTACGGAAGGTTGACCCAACAAGTCAGGCAATCAGGCCAATTCCGATTAAACCATGAGCGTTGAAATACGCCTGAGATACAGAAACGTCTACCGAAAACGTCGACAAAACCAATGCAACGCCCTATCGGGCTACTATATTCGCTCGATTTCAACCATATGTAGCGTAATGGAACGAGACTTTGCCTTCAGGTTAACGACCGAATCAGAGTTCCCCTGTGAAAATTCAATACTGCGCTGAATCCACTTTTGTGTATTTTCAAGTTGTATACGCTGTTCCTTCCCAAACGCTTTTACTGCCAATACGCCCGTTCCCCGGTCAAGGTAAGTTACCGTCAGCTTTCTCGTCGTGCCTGAAAGACTCTCAATGAACCCTTTATCAAACTCCACGTCAATGGACTTACCTGCTGACAAGCTTCGCGCCCAGGCACCGAAACGAACACTCTGATCACCCAACTGCTGGGGCGGGTTGTAGCGCAAATCCCGAGGTTTAAAATGTTCTGACGCCGGTACCGGCTTCGCGAGAAACGTATAATCACCTTTTAAATGCAACCCTTCCCTGAACGCAATCCAAGCACCGGGAGACGTTTGGGGTCGAGCATGATAACCCGCGTATTTACGGGCAAAATCAAATGCGGCCATAAACTCCGGGTCGTGGCATCGCTCTATATCAAGGCCATACACGGCCAAATAGCTTACGCCCAGGTTCAGGTCAGAAAGAATGCGCCAATAATTGAATTGAGCGAACGTAGACCAGCGTTTATCTTTCTTAGTCCCATGGGTACCGTCGGCTGCGGCCCAGGACTCGGCGTAGCAATCGGTAATCCCTGTCCTGCACCATTGCAAAAAAGGCCCGTACCGAGCGTTTTCATCACCTTTGTAACGCGGCTCCATTTCTGCGCCGGTTTGGTAGACCCCGGCTATACCTTTAGACAAAGCGTCCTCTATCGTCGGTGACGTTGCCGCAGTCATACGCAGAAATAGCTTATATTCAGGCGGAAAATACGTTAAGTAAGCTTTGTTGATCCGCTCAACATAATCTTCGTTCTGCGTGCTTTCAAAATCAACCCATTTGACGCCGCGGGGAACCTTCCACTCCGCTTTCGGCGGCATGTCTTTCACAGATATAGAATGTTCTGTCCCCACCTTGTTGTAATTCATACGTATACCGAGGATATGATCAGAGTAAGCCGCTTTCTTGAGGTGCTTCGACAACGCAATGAGAAACTTTTCGTATTGATCTACGTAGTACGGGTGCCAGTACATTAATGTACCGTCTTTGTCTTTAATCTGGTGTGAGTGTGGCACTGAATGGTAAGGCACCCTTTGAAACAAAAACGCCGGTTTGCGGTTTCCATTGATTTGCAAGGTTACTTTAATATCCAAATTATCAAAGTAAGCAAGATGCTTATCCAGCTTACCCCAATCATACTCGTCCTCACCGGTGTGCAGTGATTTCCACTGCAGCATAACTTGTCCACCATCTATAAAATCCAGAGAATACTGATCAGCACCAGTGGCCCAGATTAAATAAATTCCACCATAGGGGTTTTTAGCGGGGGCAGAGGCGGAAAACAAAAGCGCCAGGCAACACAACGCTAACCGCACGCCAAAACCGGTGCCACGACAACAACTGCTTTCTGAAAGCTCCCTCACTCACTTACTCCGGATAACGACTTCGTACTTCCTACTCTAACGACCAACCAAAATCGGTTCAATCGGCTGACGGAACATAAAAGATGCCACTGGTAAGCAGAATAAGGAAAAAACAGAGAATAATAAAGAAACCTTCCCCGGAACAAGCTTCCCTAAGGGAAGCTTTGCACCGGAAAAGTAGTGCCATCCTGGCCAGGCATCCCTGCCTGTAGCAACAGCCGCTGGGTAATAGCGCTGCCATACTCCTATGGCTTTGTCACCTGCCAACACTCCGTGATCAGCAAATTCCTTAAGCCATTTAGATCACCATATCCCTATGGCGTGCGAACCCGGACCATATTAGCTTTCGGGAAGCTCTTCACCTTCCTCAACGGAAGATGGATGACTAACGATGTAATCCCTGTACTCTTCCAAGCTGAGCACTTTATCTTCGTTAGAATCGATCTCAGAGAAATAATGGCTGATGTTGTTATCATCGGCTTCTTCCTGAGAGATGTGCATGTCGTCATTGTTATCCAGGCTATCGAAATCGGTATCGATCTTTTCAACATCACCTGCCATTGCAAAGGTGGACAGTGTTGCTGCTGCTGTGAAAATCATTAACTTTTTCATATCAAAAACTCCTTTCGAATCTACAAATTCCATATCGTAAATGAAATTACACCGGCCAAATCGCCTTGTCCTGCATTTTGAAAATTCAGCTCCAGCCTACTTATCAAAACCGCTTTTTGGCCTTACTAGTAACAAAGCAACTGGCGTGCCAGGTTTTCCAACGCAAAAAACCGCGAAATTCAGGCCCAAATCAGGTGGAATCGGTTAAATAGTTTGGCTTCTTAACCAATCAGAAGAAAACCAACGGATAGGATTTCAAAATCATTGTAAGAATGAAAAATTGCCACGCGAATACGCCGCTGGATTTTTTTCTGAGCTGAATTTCATCAGTTTCGCTCAACGAATCCTCACCATTTTGTACAACCCGGCTATTCTGGTTGTTTCACACTACCGCTTTGTCCCTTCAGCCAACTTGTTTAGAGAAACACGATCAACCACCATAGTCCGGCATTCCCGAAAGGAATGCGCTTCCACTGAGCGGGACCGGATCTCACCCTTAATCAGCATCAAAATCCCCATCGCATTTTTATCCAACCGGTGAACGGAACCCGACCACTTTCTTAGCCCAATGGAGCCATTACATCATGATAAAACTCACCCTCCCATTTGCCTGCATTCTGTTTGGACTAATAAGCAGTGCCAGTTACGGAATTAATCGTGACCCCACCCCGACACCTCCCACGGACCCGGTTGAAGGTGAAGCCTGTAATAACCCGGACAACCAGTTACGCCCTGGTGAAACAACCCGGCGCATTACCATCGACGGGCAAACCCGCCAATACATTCTGAATGTTCCGAACAGCTATGACGGGACCACAGAGGTTCCTCTGTTACTCGATTTTCATCCGCTGATGTCGAGTTCGGAATACCAATCCAGCAACTCCGGAACGAATGCCCTTTCAGAAACAGCGGGCTTTATTGCTGCCTATCCTGACGGTGTCGATGATTCGTGGAATTTCGGACCCTGCTGCACCGAATCAAGAGAGGTGGACGATGAAAAGTTTGCCCGTGCTATTGTCGACGAACTAAAAGATGAGGGCTGCATTGACGACAAGCGCGTCTACGCCATGGGATTTTCTAATGGTGGCGGAATGTCTCACTATCTGGCTTGCGATGCAGCAGACGTATTTGCCGCAGTGGCACCCGCTGCTTTTGATTTGGTAGAGGAACGCCAGTGCAATCCGTCGCGCCCGATCTCTGTTTTTTCAACCCGCGGTCGCTTTGATTTCATTGTCCCCTATCGTGGCGGCGCGTCCAATCCCCCCACCCCTTACGACCTGGATACGATCCACTTCCTCGGTGCTGAAGGTACTTTTGCGGAATGGGGCCGAATTAATCAGTGCAGCGGTAGCCCGACCAATATCGGCAACGGCTGCCAAGCTTTTAGTGGCTGTGCAGGCGATACCGAAGTAGTGCTATGTACCAAATCGAGCGGCGGGCACAGTGGCTGGGATGCCAACGAAGCCTGGAACTTTCTAAAAAATAAACACATGCCATAGACTGACTGTGAGGGGAATGCGCTAACAAACCGCATTCCCCTTTTAGGTAGGGGCAAGGAACCGCGACTATGAAATATCAAAAACTCTTTTTTCTCCCGCTGCTGACCAACACATTACTACTCAGCCTATCCGTCCAGGCTGACGTTGTGTATCAGCCTTCATTCAGCAATGGCAATGATGGCTTTTCGCTGGAGGGACGCAGTAGTATCAACGGCGGTGGCATACGACTGCAGGGTGGCTCTACTATCGCCCGAGTGCAATCTCCAGTTATTGAGGTGAGTGACTACCAGCATCTGGTTCTGTCATACAACCGGGCGACCAACCGTCTGGACCCGGGTGAAGCGGCTGCAGCCCAGATTTCCGTAAACGGTGAAGATTTCGCAACCCTCGAATCTGTTCGCGATGAGAATGGAAAGGTTACGTTTCCTATCACACATTCTGCGGACATCAACACGGTGGCGTTACGTTTCTCCCTGAACGCAAGCAGCTTTTTCGAGAGCTATAACGTCAGTGACATCACCCTAGAAGGAGACGCGGAAAATTGTGGAGAAGAATGTGATCCCGTCGAACCGCCCGAGTCAGGTAACCATAAGGTTATCGTGCCGGATTCGAGCTGGACTTGTTCGGCCCCCGAAGGCATTCCCGACCCCACAACCGGTACCCTGGTTTTTAAAACCACTTTATCTGCGGGCAATGTTCGCGATATCGGGATCACACCATACGGTCAACGAAAGGTTACTCCCGTGAATGGCGGGCAAATTCAAGCTGCTGATTTTGGTAGTCCGCCACTCTCCGGGGACGTACAAGACAACGCACTGGACGTAGACCTGCATTTGCCCAGTGGTGCCGTTGAGCACGAAAGCCGCTACGTCATTACCACTTCGGATCGCACGCTTATCTATATGCGAAATTGTGGCGTCGCTGATGCCGACAACATTCGGTTTGTTGCTGATTTTGAAGCGCCTGATAACAGCCGCTATGCCTGGCTTAACAATGGGCGCTATATCGGTGTACGAAAGGTGAATGGTAAAAGCATTGACCTGGAAGTCTATACCGACGCGTCTACCAGACCGAATGATCGGCGCGTGCAGGTGCTCGCCGACAACGATGTCCGCCAACAAACCTGGGAATGCCCTACACTGTCTCCCGCCGTATCCGCAGGCGATTCAGTGATGACCCTACGGGTCGGAATTGCTGGATTCCAGAGTGTGGGTGACTCTAAGTACGGTTCGCGCCGAATCATTGGCATTACCGGCGGCAGTTTCAGTGGCACTATCAATGGCAACGTAAATCCAGGCGGTGCGGATTACCAGCTCACTCGGAATGGTGAGCTCAGTCTGGAGGCGCGCTACACCATAGAACCGGAAAACGGAGAACCCATCCTGGTCCGAAATTGCGGTGACTACGGGAGTGGCGACTTAACATGGCCCTTATTCGAAGCCGCCACTGACAGCGAATACAATTGGCTCAATGACACTGATTTCGTCGGTACCATCACTCCGGGCTTGGGCCGGGTAACCATCGAAGTATACGACCGACAATAACGCCCGAAGCAGGATGATCATATAAATTTCAGGCACAAAAAAAGCCCGCTACTGCGGGCTTTCCAGGATATTGTAGGGAGTTTACCCCGAATTTGGTCGGAACGGCAGGATTTGAACCTGCGACCACCACACCCCCAGTGTGGTGCGCTACCAGACTGCGCTACGCCCCGAATCTCTTTATTTTCAGAAGGTTAGAGAATTACTCACCCTTCAAAGAGGAGGCAAATAATACAGCATCCAAGCTGATTATCAAACGGTTTTTTGTACTCAGCAGCTCACCTTAGTGATGATCTTTAAGTACAAATAAAACATCTTCCAGCTCAGTGATCATTTGCCGTATGAGCTGCGAAGACTTGGTAATATCGATATGAGCATCTTCACCAGTCAACTTTTGACGGGCGCCACCAATAGTGTAGCCCTGGTCATATAACAGACTGCGAATCTGACGAATCATTATAACGTCCTGTCGCTGATAATAACGCCGGTTACCCCGTCGCTTCACCGGCTTCAATTGGGTGAACTCTTGTTCCCAGTAACGTAAAACATGGGGTTTTACGTCACACAGATCGCTCACTTCCCCAATCGTAAAATAGCGCTTCCCCGGTATTGCTGGTAGTTCGTTATTGTTGCTTGCTTCCAGCATAGGCTTCCACTCGTTGCTTCAACTTTTGACCGGGACGAAACGTAACAACGCGTCGCGCCGAAATAGGAATTTCCTCGCCGGTCTTGGGGTTTCTCCCTGGACGCTCCCTTTTATTCCGCAAATCGAAATTGCCGAATCCAGAGAGTTTTACATGCTCGTTTGATTCAAGGGAAGCCCGAATTTCTTCGAAAAACAGTTCTACCATTTCTTTGGCTTCACGCTTGTTCAACCCAAGTTCTTCGAATAGCTTTTCAGCTAAGTCAGCCTTGGTTAACGCACTCATCCTCATTCCCTCAACGTGACATTGAACAGTTCTTTGAGGCGCGAAACCACCCGCTCCACTAATGGGTTGATGTCTTCGTCCTGCAAAGTCCGGTTCGGGTCTTGTAGCGTGATTCCAAAAGCAATGCTCTTTTTGCCTGCTTCCAGATTATCACCCTGGTAGACGTCGAACAGCACGAGTCCGGTCAACAAATCGCCAGCCATTTCGCGCACATTTTTTAGTATAGACTGTGCTGAAATCTTTTCATCAACTATTACTGCAAAATCGCGCCTAACTTCCGGATATTTCGACAATTCTTTGAACTGGGGCAAGCTACGGCACCGAATTCCGTCTAAAGCTAACTCATATAGGAAAGCTTTCTGTGGTAAATCCAGGCTTTTCTGCACGCTCGGATGCAACGCGCCCAGGAATCCGACCACCTCATCACCGCGCTTAATAACAGCTGTCTGGCCTGGATGTAAAGCAGGATGAGCCCCACTTTCAAAGCGATAAACATGCTCTCCACCGGTCAAAGCCAACAACGCTTCTACATCGCCCTTGGCATCGTAGAAGTCGACCGGGCGGGCTTTTCCGAACCAGCTTTCATCACTCTCTCCACCGTAAAGTAAACCGGCCAGATAATCTTTTTGCTGTAACCCGGTTTCCTCCTGCAGAAAATTTAAGCCCCGTTCAAAAAGCTTCAAGCGAGGTTGTTGGCGATTAATATTATAACTGGCCGTTTTCAGTAAACCGGCCCACAACGTAGTGCGCATCTCAGACATATCCGCTGAAATCGGATTGGCCAACGCAACCGAGTGTTGCTGTGGTGTCAGCAGCTCAATGTATTTTTTATCCACAAAACTATAGGTAATCACTTCCTGATAGCCACGGTCTACCAACACAGTTTTCAACTGTGAAACGGGAATCAAAGACTCTTCACGGGGAGGTGAAAACGCATCCAGAATCGGCATGGAAGTAGGTAGGTTATCGTAACCATAAACCCGCCCCAATTCTTCGATTAGATCCACTTCCAGGCGAATATCAAATCGGTAGCTGGGCGGTACAATGTGCCATCCGTTTGTCGTGGACACCATATCCATCCCCAAGCGCCCGAGAATGTCCTCAATGTCGTTATCCGGTATGTCACAGCCCAAAATGCGATTGATTCGATCGCGACGCAATTGAATGGAATGCAGGTGCGGGATATTTTCGGCACTCATGACTTCGATCAACGGTCCGGCGTCGCCACCCACGATATCCAGCAACAACGCAGTTGCTCTCTCAATGGCGTGACGCTGTAACTCGAAATCAACGCCGCGCTCAAAGCGATGGGAGGAATCAGTATGCAGTCCATAACGACGCGCTTTACCTGCGATGGCAATAGGGTCAAAGAATGCACTTTCCAGGAAGATCGATCGAGTTGATTTGCCGACCCCGGAACCTATACCACCCATCACCCCCGCCATGGCTAACGGACGTTCCTGATCCGCAATAACCAATACATCAGAAGCCAATGTTATCGTCTGACCATCCAACAAGGTGAGCTGCTCACCCTCGTTTGCCATACGTACGTGAATACCGCCCTTTAATTGGTGTAGATCGAACGCGTGCATCGGTTGACCTAATTCCAGCAACACGTAATTTGTCACATCCACCACGGCGTCAATCGAACGGATACCGCTGCGTCGCAGCCGCTCTACCATCCATACCGGGGTTGGCTTTATCAGGTCGACACCCTGCACCACCCGGCCTACATAACGCGGACACTGCTGTGCGGCGGCCACTTCCACTTTAAAAGTGTCATTAATGGTTTGCTTTACTGGCCTGCAAATCACAGGAGTAACATCACACCGGTTCAGCACGCCAATTTCCCTCGCCAAACCGGCAATGCCCAGACAATCCCCTCGATTAGGCGTCAGGTCAACGTCGATTGCTTTGTCATCCAACGCCAGATAGCTTTCGATAGAGCGCCCTATTGGCGCCGTTTCGGGTAATTCCATTAGCCCGTCGGAAGATTCTTCCAGGCCTAACTCCTGGGCGGCGCACAACATGCCAAACGATTCGACACCGCGCAATTTCGCACGTTTAATTTTAAAGTCGCCAGGTAATACCGCGCCGATCTTAGCACAGGGAATTTTTATTCCGGCGCGCGCATTAGAGGCGCCACACACAATTTGCAATGGTTCCGCGTCCCCTGCATTCACCAGGCAAACCTGCAGCTTCGCTGCATCCGGGTGCCGTTCAGTGCTGATAATTTCAGCTACCACGACTCCGCTAAATTCACCGGCGACCGGTTCAACACTGTCCACTTCCAAACCTGCCATGGTTATCTGAGCCACCAGCTCGTCAGTACTTAACGCCGGGTTAACCCACTCACGGAGCCACTTTTCACTGAAGCGCATGTCTATTTTCCCCTGATTCTTTTACTTAATTTGCGTCGGTTAATATCGTCTTCTTTCCATTGACCTGCTAACGAAATTGCCTGAGAAACTTCAGGTCATTTTCAAAAAACAAACGCAAATCATTGACGCCGTATCGCAACATCGTGAGGCGTTCGATACCGATACCGAAAGCAAAACCGGTGTACTTTTCTGAATCCACTTTAACGTGCTCAAATACTTTCGGGTGCACCATGCCGCAACCCAGGATCTCGAGCCAGCCAGTATGACTGCAAACCCGGCACCCATTGCCTTCGCACATAACACACTGGATATCCATTTCGGCAGACGGCTCTGTAAACGGAAAGTAAGAAGGCCGAAACCGCACATCCAGATCTTTTTCAAAGAAATCACGAAGAAAGGCCGCCAGAATGCCTTTCAGATCAGCAAAGGTTATATTGGTATCCACCAACAACCCCTCTATCTGGTGAAACATCGGAGTGTGGGTTAAGTCGGAGTCGCAACGATAAACACGTCCCGGACAAATGATCCGGTACGGGGCCTCACTGTTTTCCATGGTTCGAATCTGCACCGGCGAGGTATGTGTACGCAGCAGGGTTCCTGCGTCGAAATAAAAGGTATCGTGCATCGCGCGAGCCGGATGATGTCCCGGTATGTTCAAAGCCTCAAAATTATGGAAATCATCTTCGATCTCCGGGCCGTCTTTCACTTCGAAGCCCATGGATGCAAAAAAGGACTCAACCCGCTCCAGAGTTCGGCTCACCGGGTGCAATCCGCCCGCGCCCGAATTCCTGCCCGGCAAGGTGACATCCACCTGTTCACTGGCAAGCTGCTCCAACAACGCTTTTTCAGCCAGAGCATCCTGGCGGGCTTTTATCGCGGTTTGCACCTGCTCTTTTACCTGGTTAATCTCTGCACCTGCCGCTTTTCTTTGATCCGGCGCCAGCGTACCTAACGTTTTTAGCTGACTGGTAATCAGCCCTTTCTTGCCCAGATATTGAACCCGGACCTGATCCAATTGAGCGACCGAGTCGGCGCTTTCTATTTCAGCTAATGCTTGCTGTTGAATGCTTTGCAGGTGTTCCATGACGATTCCCAAAAAATAAAAAAAAGGGGAAGAGCCGAAGCCCTTCCCCTATTCTATGCTTGATTTGTCACCTCGATGTGACGGTGACTCATCCGCTGCGTTTAGCTGGAAAGACTGGCCTTCGCCTTCTCTGCTAACGCGGCAAACGTTGCCTGATCATGGACGGCGATATCAGCCAGGATTTTACGATCCACTTCCACTGACGCTTTTTTCAGTCCGTTAATGAAACGACTGTAAGACAAACCGTTCATGCGGGCTGCGGCATTAATACGAGTGATCCATAGTTGACGGAACTGGCGCTTGCGCTGACGACGGTCGCGGTAAGCGTATTGCCCGGCTTTGGTTACGGCTTGCTTGGCAACGCGCAATACGCGACTGCGAGCACCATAATAACCTTTGGCCTGCTTCAGGATCTTTTTGTGACGACGAGATGCGGTTACACCGCGTTTAACTCTAGGCATTGTTTAAACCTCCAAATTCCTGATCCAGCCTTACACGTAAGGCATCATGCGTGCAACCAAAGCCACATCGGACTTATGCACCATGGACATGGGTCGCAACTGACGAATCCGCTTGGAATTCTTTTTGGTCAGAATATGACGTTTGAAGGCTTGTTTTCGCTTGAAACCGTTGGCGGTTTTTTTAAAACGCTTGTAAGCCCCACGGTTGGTTTTCATTTTTGGCATAATATGCTCCGCATTGCTGCATATAAAGTAAATAGTATAAAAACAAGCTTAAGCGAAAGCTTATTTTTTCTTTTTCGGTGCAATAACCATAGTCATTTGACGGCCTTCCATTTTCGGGATCTGCTCCACGGCACCCATTTCAGCGAGGTCGGCTTCGATGCGTTTCATCATCTCCATTCCTAACTCCTGGTGCGCCATTTCACGACCACGAAAACGCAAGGTAATCTTGGTTTTGTCACCGTCTTCAAGGAACCGTTTCAGGTTGCGAAGTTTTACCTGGTAGTCCCCATCCTCAGTTCCCGGGCGAATTTTGATTTCTTTCACCTGGGTCTGTTTCTGCTTCTTACGGGCTTCAGCTTGGCGCTTCTTCTCTTCGAAGATGTGCTTACCATAATCCATGATCCGACAAACCGGTGGCTCAGCATCGGGAGCGATTTCAACTAAATCCAATTCTGACTCCGCGGCAACAGCCATTGCCTTCGCGATGTCAACAATCCCTATTTGCTCTCCGTCTGCCGCTACCAACCTAACCTCAGTACAGGTTATATCATCGTTGATGCGATTTTTTTTCGATGTGGATACGGGGCGTTTGCTGCGCTGCTTAATAGGTATTCCTCCTGGCCCGTTAATAGAATTTGGTAGGCATGATCGGATTCGAACCAACGACCCCCACCATGTCAAGGTGGTGCTCTAACCAACTGAGCTACATGCCTGTTACAGTTAGGCGCGCAAAAATACCACTGCGCTCCGCTAAGTGCAAGTCAAGATTTCAAAAATCAGACTTGATAGAAGTCCTTGTACCAATCTACAAAGTTCTTAACGCCGGTCTCTATCGGCGTATCCGGACGATACCCCATATCAGTGACCAGATCATCTACATCGGCATAAGTATCCGGTACGTCACCAGGTTGCATAGGTAGCAGATTTTTCTCAGCTTTTTTGCCAAGACACTCTTCCAACACTTCGATGTAGCGCAATAGTTCAATTGGCTGATTGCTACCTATATTATATAGGCGATATGGCCCCTTACTGGTTGCCGAGTCGGGCTTGTCACCGGTCCAGTTCGGATTAGGCACCGCTACATTATCCAGCGTGCGGACCACCCCTTCCACGATGTCATCCACATAGGTGAAATCGCGCCGATGATTGCCGTAATTAAAGACGTCAATGGGCTTACCTTCCAGAATCGCTTTGGTGAACAGAAACAAAGCCATATCCGGACGGCCCCAGGGACCATAAACCGTAAAAAATCGCAATCCGGTTGTTGGTAAATTAAACAGGTGGCTGTAAGTATGGGCCATCAGTTCGTTGGACTTTTTTGTGGCCGCATAAAGAGACACCGGATGATCCACATTGTCGTGCACCGAAAACGGCATATTTGTATTGGAGCCATACACAGAGCTGGTGGATGCATAAACCAGATGCTCAACCTTGTTGTTACGGCAATTTTCCAGAATGTTTATAAACCCAACCACATTCGCCTCAATGTAGGCGTAGGGGTTAAT
Source organism: Ketobacter sp. MCCC 1A13808 (assembly GCF_009746715.1). Lineage (NCBI taxonomy): Bacteria > Pseudomonadati > Pseudomonadota > Gammaproteobacteria > Pseudomonadales > Ketobacteraceae > Ketobacter > Ketobacter nezhaii. Next base: position 264,006 of record NZ_VRKW01000005.1, on the reverse strand, counting down.
AATGGAATAGCGCACACCCGCCTGAGCCGCCAGATTGACCACCTTTTGAGGCTGTTCTTTCTTGAACATCTGTTCCACTGCAGACCGGTCTTCCAGCGATGCTTTAACAAAGGTGAATCCATTGCGATCCTGAAGCCGCTTTAATCTTGCCTCTTTCAATGACACATCATAGTAGTCATTCAGGTTATCCAGACCAATAACCTCATCGCCTCTATCCAACAATTTGTGGGAAAGAGTGGAACCGATAAATCCAGCCGCTCCGGTCACCAGAACTTTCATAAGATGCGTTCCTCGCTATTCAAATAGTTCGTTGTACTTCAATATTAATACTAGCTCGTAGATGCAGAATCATAGCATAGCTACCTACCCTGCCTAACTATTGGATAAAGGCTAGATCCTTCAATCGCTGAACTTCATCACGGATACGGGCGGCTTCTTCAAATTCCAGGCTTTTCGCACTCTTAAACATCTTTTGCTCAAGCTCCTTGATCATTGCCGCTACCTGACGCGGCTCCATCGAGGCAATATCCACTTTATATTCACCGCTCCGGTCAGCCACTTTCCGCAGATTTTTACGATTACCGCCCGGCGCACGAGCACCCTCCATAATATCCTCAACGGATTTTCTGATCCCGGCGGGGGTAATGCCGTTCGCTTTGTTGAACTCCGTCTGCTTGTTGCGGCGACGCTCTGTTTCGTCCATCGCCTTGCGCATAGAATTGGTTATCTTGTCTGCATAGAGTATGGCCCGCCCGTTCAGATTCCGGGCTGCGCGTCCGATAGTCTGAATCAGGGAACGCTCAGAACGCAGGAAGCCCTCTTTATCGGCATCCAGAATTGCCACCAAAGAGACTTCCGGCATATCCAGACCTTCGCGCAACAGATTAATGCCCACCAGCACATCAAACTCGCCTAAGCGTAAATCCCGGATAATTTCTACCCGCTCCACGGTATCAATATCCGAGTGCAGATAGCGTACACGTACTCCGTGCTCAGCCAGGTAATCCGTCAAATCTTCTGCCATGCGCTTGGTTAAGGTGGTTACCAGGACCCGCTCTTGTTTGGCAATGGTCGCAGAGATTTGAGATAACAAATCTTCCACCTGTGTGGTAGCGGGCAAAATCTCTATCTGTGGATCGACCAAACCGGTGGGCCGCACAATCTGCTCGATAACGGCCTGCTGGTGCTCCGCCTCGTAATTGCCCGGTGTAGCGGAAACAAAAATCGTTTGCGGACATAAGGCCTCCCATTCTTCAAACTGCAGGGGCCGGTTATCCAAAGCAGAGGGCAAACGAAACCCATACTGAACCAGTGTTTCTTTGCGCGACCTGTCACCTTTATACATGGCGCCTATCTGGGGCACCGTCGCATGGGATTCATCGATTACCACAAGCGCATTATCGGGCAGATAATCAAACAGCGTCGGAGGTGGTTCTCCGGCACCACGCCCTGAGAGATAACGGGAATAGTTTTCTATTCCGGTGCAATACCCCAGCTCCTGCATCATTTCCAGATCATAACGGGTACGTTCCCCTAGACGCTGGTGCTCCACCAATTTACTTTCGTTACTGAAGAACGCCAACCGATCATGTAACTCGGTTTTGATATTATCGATCGCGCCCACCACGGTTTCGCGGGGAGTAACATAATGGGATTTAGGATAGATCGTATAACGAGGTAAGCGCTGCAACACCTCTCCTGTCAGCGGATCAAACAAGGACAGGTTCTCTATTTCGTCATCAAACAACTCGATTCGCAGCGCTTCTCGCTCAGATTCCGCGGGAAACACATCGATGATTTCTCCACGCACGCGATAATTCGCACGATAAAAATCCGTGTCGTTACGGGTGTATTGTAGCTCCGCCAATCGACGCAGAATCGTGCGCTGATCAATCGGATCACCACGGTCCAGGTGCAAGACCATTTTCAGGTAACTCCCCGGATCACCCAAACCATAGATCGCGGACACCGTTGCAACAATTAACACATCTTGCCGCTCCAGCAACGCTTTCGTAGCAGACAACCGCATTTGCTCAATATGCTCGTTAACCGAGGAGTCTTTATCTATAAAGGTATCGGATGAAGGCACATAGGCTTCCGGCTGATAATAATCGTAATAAGAAACGAAATATTCAACAGCGTTATCAGGGAAAAACTCTTTAAACTCGCCGTACAATTGAGCTGCCAGCGTCTTGTTGTGGGCCATGACCATTGTCGGCCGCTGAATCTGCTCCACCACATTGGCGATAGTAAAGGTTTTACCGGAACCGGTGACCCCCAACAGCGTCTGATGAGAAAGCCCATCATTAAGGCCTTCCACCAGACTGGCTATGGCGGTGGGCTGATCGCCCGCCGGCTGGTACTTTGAATGAACTTTGAATTTGCGCACTGTTACCTATAAGGGGAGTCTAATCGTTATTACCCCGGCCGTAAGTATCATCCAGGCGAATAATATCATCTTCGCCCAAATACGCGCCGGTCTGAATTTCAATGATTTCCAGCATAATTTTGCCCGGATTCTCCAGCGAGTGCACCTCACCAAGCGGGATATAAACGGACTCATTTTCACTGATCATGACTGTTTCGTCACCACGCCTAACTTTCGCAGTCCCCTGCACGACGACCCAATGTTCGGCACGGTGATGATGTAACTGGGTGGATAACCGCGCGCCCGGCTTAACGGTGATTCGCTTCACCTGGTAACGGCCACCGGCATCCACGGAATCGAACTTACCCCAAGGCCGGTGCACTTCACGGTGAAATTCATGTTCGGTGCGCCCGGATTCTTCGATGGTTTTAACGATATTCTTGACCCGCTGGACCTGATCAATATCCGCGACCAATACTGCATCACGGGTTTCGATAACGGCTATGTTCTTTACGCCCAATAAGGACACCAACCGACTCTGGGAAATAGCCATTGAGTTCTCTGTGTCCAATGCCAGTACATCCCCCTCAAACACATTCCCAAACTCATCGCCCTCCTTCACTTCCCACAAGGACTGCCAAGACCCCACATCCGACCAGCCGGCATCCAGCGGAATGACGACACCTTTATCGGTTTTTTCCATGACGGCGTAATCAATCGAATCTTCCGGGCTTTTCAAAAAGTCATCGGTACCGATACGCACAAAATCCAGATCCAGGGACTTGTTCTGCCACGCGGCTCTGCAGGCCGCTATCATATCAGGATTAAACTTGGCCAATTCACTCAGGTATAAGTCGGCACGAAAAGCAAACATCCCGCTATTCCAGTAATAGTGGTCATCAGCCACGTATTGTTTAGCGGTTTCAAAGTCCGGTTTTTCAACAAAAGCGGCTATCGGGCGAGAGGGCCCTGATTTCTGGTTACCCACTTTGATGTAACCGTACCCGGTTTCAGGCTTGCTCGGTACGATCCCGAACGTAACCAGCTTGCCTTCCAGTGCGGCGGCATTAGCTAACGCCAGCGCCTCATGAAAGGCAGGCTGGTCTTTAATGTGATGATCAGAAGGAAGGACTAACACCACGGCTTCAGGATCTTGCTCCAAGGCGCATAAGCAAGCCAGCGCAATGGCCGGAGCGGTATTGCGTCGAGCGGGTTCAAGTATAATTCTGGAATCACTAACACCAAGACTACGAATCTGTTCAGCCAACAAAAAGCGCTGATCTTCTGCCGTCACAAAAATCGGGCTTTGGCTGGCAACCGATCGCGAAAGCCTAGTCAGGGTTTCCTGAACCATTGACTGATCAGAACAAAGCGGCAGAAACTGTTTGGGATGAGAAGATCGGGAAAGAGGCCACAATCTTGAACCACTTCCACCTGAGAGTACTACTGGAATCATAGGGCTACCTTCTAGCGCGGGTTAGTCTCATAGATGCTTTGAATATAACACAAAGCCTGTTGCAAAAAATAAAAAAGGCCTGTCAACACGAAGGGAGCACAGGCCTTTTACGACGGTGATCAGAATGATCTGCAAACGCTATTCAGCTTGCAGTTTCAACCTGATTGACGCGAGTTTCACGCACACCACGAACACTTCCATGGTTTTATTGATATCGGACAAAGCAGGAAAGCTGGGTGCGAGCCGAATATTCTTGTCTTCCGGATCAAGCCCATAGGGAAATGTTGCACCCGCAGGCGTTAACTTCACCCCAACAGCAGCGGCCAAGGCAATGATTTCTTTGGCCAAACCGGGCAAGCAATCGAACGATATGAAATATCCGCCTTCCGGCACAGTCCAGCCACCCATGTCCGACCCCTTCAGGCCGTCCTCAAGATGCTGCAAAACCGCGTCAAAGCGGGGCTTCAGTAATTCGGCATGTTTATCCATATGCGTCATTAAACCGTCAAAATCCCCGAAGAACTTCACGTGACGTAGTTGATTCACCTTATCAGGTCCAATCGTCACCATTCCGAGGTGCTTTTTAAAGTACTTCAGGTTTTCTTCCGAAGTACCCATAAAAGCCAGACCGGCACCGGCGAACGTGATTTTTGAAGTGGAGCCAAAGATGATAACGGAATCTTCGGTGCCATAACGGCGCGCGGCATCCATTATATTGGCCAATTCGGGTGCTTCCCGGTGCAAAGCATGGACAGCATAGGCGTTGTCCCACATAACTCGGAAATGGGCACCCGCGATCTTGCCTAATTGCGCTATCCGATCGACCACGTCATCGCTATACACAATGCCGGTTGGATTGGAAAATCGGGGCACGCACCAGATGCCCTTGATTGCACTGTCGGCTTTCACCAGTGCTTCCACCTGATCCATGTCGGGGCCCTGATCAGTCATGGCCACCGGAATCATCTCAATCCCCAGCTCTTCACACACACTAAAATGACGATCATAGCCAGGCACGGGGCACAAGAACTTCACGACACCCTCTTTAATCCAGGCACTGTCAGCACCACGCACTCCGAACAAATGCGCAAATGCGAGGGTCTGGAACATCAACGTCAGACTGGCATTACCACCAATCAATGTTTCCTGGGGGCTCACCCCTAACACTTTGGAAAACAACTCTTTGGCTTCCGCAAGCCCGTCCAGACCACCGTAATTCCGGCAATCTTCACCGGCCCGGGTCACATAGGCACTATTCAAAATGCCATCCATAGAATTCGACAAATCCAGTTGCGCGGAATTGGGTTTCCCACGGGTCAAATCCAGGCTCAGGTTAGCCGCTTCAAACGCATTATACTGTTTTTCCAGATCAGCCAGCTGGGCTTGCAAATCCTGAGCAGACGCTTGGTCGATAGACAAGGTGATACCCCCTAGATATACAAATGGCACATCGCTACAAACCCGACACTATAGTGCGTTGCTTTGCTAATGCAATAGGTAATCATAAGCCCTTGTTAAAATTGTAGAAAAAAGTAGTTGACCTGGTATCTGAGTGTCATTAACATACGCGGCCTAAATTGCTGATCCACAGTAGCTCAGTTGGTAGAGCAAGCGGCTGTTAACCGCTGGGTCGCAGGTTCGAGCCCTGCCTGTGGAGCCATATTTAAGAAAGGAAGCTGTTCTATGCTTCCTTTTTTTTCGCCTAAAGCTCCGCTTCGGTTTAAAAAAGCCGGTTCCCCCATCATTTCGACCTGATTACCACCGCTTTACTCCCACCCTACGCCCTACCCGATCACAGCCTTATTACCAATCGTAATAAAGTACTTAATATGGTTAATAGCTGTGTCATCCGATATACAAATCTGGTTAAATTGGGCGCCTAAATAGACCAGATCCTAAATCAAAGAGAGTATCCCCCATGACTGAGAACGTGTATTTCCAGGATGGCCAGATCGGCCGAGCTGACCGCGAGAAACTGAATGGCCACAAAAGTGCCGCCCTGTGGTTCACCGGATTATCCGGTGCAGGTAAAACCACTGTTGCCCACAACCTGGAAAAACGCCTGGCAGGCATGGGCTGCAAAATCTATGTATTGGACGGCGACAACGTCCGTCACGGCCTATGTAAAGACTTAGGCTTTAGCGATATCGACCGGGTTGAAAACATCCGCCGCGTAGGCGAAGTTGCCAAACTGTTTGTGGATGCAGGCACCGTTGTACTTTGTTCCTTTATCTCCCCTTTCCGCAGTGACCGTGAAAAAGTTCGCGAATTGTTTGAGGAAGGTGATTTTCTGGAAGTGTATTGCACCGCGTCACTGGATGTATGTGAAGACCGCGATGTGAAGGGACTGTATAAGCGGGCTCGTTCAGGTGAGATTCCGAATTTTACCGGGATTGATTCACCTTATGAGGCTCCGGAGAACCCTGAGATCAAGCTGGATACTACGCAAGAATTGGATGCTTGCGTTGATGAGATGGTGGCGCTTTTGAAGGGGCGCGGGATTATTGAGTAAATAAGGCTTAGTAATCGATAATTATCACAGCGCGCTAAATTAGAATGGCGCGCTGCAATGTGCTCAGGACAACTTTACTAATTCCGACAATGAATGGATATCTAAATCTATCAACTGAGGTTTATAAATAGGATGTAAAATCCTATTTTACTAATAGGCGTTCTTATTCATAAAACCTTTAAATAAAGTCAACCATATGATTTTCAAGTCAAGAAATAAAGACCAGTTATTAATGTAAAACAGGTCGTATTCTATCCGCTTATTCAAATCTGTATCACCTCTCCACCCGTTCACCTGTGCCCACCCAGTAATACCGGCTTTCACGAGGTGCTTCTGCATATAACCTGGAATCTCCCGCTTAAATTTCTCTACAAAAACTGGCCGTTCAGGGCGGGGACCAACGATAGACATATCACCCATTAAGACATTCCAAAACTGAGGCAGCTCATCCAAACTGGTTTTGCGAAGGAAAGTACCGAATGCAGTTGCTCTACATTCTCCCATTTTGGCCCAGACAGCACCTGAACAGCCTTCAACATCGACAGGCATCGAACGAAATTTATACATTTTGAATGGTTTGCCATTCCAGCTGAGCCTTTCCTGACGATAGATTATCGGGCCAGTCGAGGTCATTTTGACACCTATAGCTAGAAGTAGCATCAAAGGGCTTACAGTAAGAAGAATCAGCAATGCTAATAATCTATCTTCAAAAGCTTTTAGGAACCAATTAAAGCCACTCATAGGACTTACAGACAAATCGACAACCGGCAATCCGGCAATATTATTGATCGTCTGGTTCATAAACTGAAAACCGAACATATCTGAAACCAATCGAATATCAACCGTTGAATGCTGCAGACCAGATAAAACCTTGCGAATCTGATTTATCCGATTGAAGGGCATCGCGATCCAGACCTGATCCACCTGCTCGTTTCGAATAAAGTCAAAAAAATCTTTCAATGAACCAGCTTCAATATCATCGGATATAAATCTGGCCGGTCCTGGCCTACCGGGTTGAAAATATCCTCGAACCTGGAAACCCAATTCATTCAAATCTGAAACTCGACGATAGACATCCTCACCGAGCTTTCCATCTCCTACTATCGCGATATGTCTTTGGTTAAAACCGTTGGATCTTAAAGAGTCGATAATATATCGCTGAACTATTCGACAAACAACCAGCAAGACTGCACCCAGTATTAGCCACAACCCAACCCAAATCCTTGAATACTGGTCCCCAATTTTAGTAGCGAATCCGAAGCAGGCAAGAACTACGAATACCGTTACCCAGGCAGACATCAGCACCCTAATCTCTCTACCTTTCGGCGCGCCTCTCCATGGACGATATACATCGAAACGTGTAAACACAACAATAGCGAGAACCACGCTTGAGAGTAGAAGTGAAGAATAATCAGGAACATGGCTCGCCGGACCAAGAATGTAGCCAAATGTTAGATCGAAAGCTATTTGCGCGGAGAGCACGATAACGGATATGTCGATAATGCGTTGAAGCAACACAATCAACCAGTAGTGCTCTCTTAAAAAGCCCCTTCTCATACTGTTATCTTAACCCCCCTTCCCATAAGATGACGAGGAACACGTATTAAAAATAATAATGCTCACTCTCACAGATATAATTCTCGCTCAATGGGGAATAGTATAGATTAAATTTTTTCACTGGCTAAAAAACATTGCTAGGTATATGCATGAATCAAAAACTGAATGGAACACATAAGGGAGCAAGCACGACTTGCTTGCGTGGATTAGACCGGGCGCAAAAGTGGCTGCCAACTAACTTTCGAACGACGAGCATATATCAATTAACATCAACCTTAACAAAGGATCTAATTACCGTGTAAGTCAATGTCCGTATTGTCCTAGGCATTAAACGTACAATCAAGCGGACTATAATATTTAAAACCAATCTACCCAATGTTATCAGATCATTACGGTACATCTGTACTAAATTATGAATCTCCATCCTGGCGTATTTAATTCCACCACGCCTTTCCATAAAATCATCATCACCCCTAACGTGAACCAAATAGGTGGGAATATTTTCAATTCTCATACCCTTTTTCAAAAGCGATAATGCGATCCACCAATCTTCCATATAACCAGCAATTTTCGGATATCCACCAACAGAAAGAATGTTTGATTTTTTAAATATGGCGGTCACATGGTTAAAAGGGGTTCGAGACTGCGCGTAACTAGATATCGCTCTAGGAGTGATTGGAACTTTACGGTCGGTGATACAATTGATCATATTTTTGTCAAATTGCTTATACCAAGCACCAAGCAAAGCAACATTAGGATTTAATGACAGGTATTCAACCTGAAGTTCAAATCTATGTGGCAAAGAAATGTCATCACTATCCATTCGGGCAACATACTCGTACCGACACTCAGATAAGCCTAGGTTTAACGCACTGGACAGACCAACATTGATCGGAGAGCGTACAACAGTACAATCAACGAAGGAATTCCTCTCCCACTTCGTAATTATAGCGTTAGTTTCCGTCGATACAGGGCCATCTACGACCAAAACGATCTCATTGGGAAGCAGTGTCTGGTCGAAGGTAACGCTATTCATCGCCACATCAAAATGTTCTGGATTATCGCCATGATAGACGGATATAAGCACTGAAAATTTGATCAACTTTTGCTTCCCATCACCAAGATTTTTCATCAAACGCCACTCAGGATCAAGAATACACCGAGTTATCTGATAACTTCGAATTACCGGAAATCCCTGGACGGAAACTTCTAATCATATTTCTATGATTACCCAGGCTAAGGCCTATCAAGAGCCAGCCGACCGGATCATAACTGTTGAACTGGAACAATCCAGTAATCGCATAACAAAGAGCCGCATTTGCATATCCGTTGTTAAAATTGGAACTTCGACAACGTGTAAATATTCTAGAAACAATAACAAGAAAGACTAATAGCGCCTGAATACCAGACTCAATACTTATCTGCAGGTAAATATTATGGAAATTCGCATCCTGTATGTCACCGTAAATTCTCTGCGCATATTCCATACCCAGCCCGACTCCATAGCCAAACAAATCCAACTTTAACAATTCAATAGAAGCGTCAATAAGAACAAGCCTGCCTAAGCCTTTTTCATAATTGGAAACTTCATAATCTATATCGACAAACCTGTCTAATACTGTATCGCCGCCTCCATATTTAACTAGCACAAAGCTAAGAATGCTGAAAGCGAAGATAAACAATAGAAAATATGCAATAGAGTTAAAATTCAGTTTTAGATTAGGCTTTAAAGCTAGCGAAAAGAAAAGGAAAAGCATTCCCGCCCTGCTTTGATATATCAACGATAGAACAAGACAGGTGACAAATAATAGTCTGAAATACCTTGTTTTTCTCAACACAAGCATTAAATAGCCGAGATGAGTAACTTCTATATTCCATCCACCCGGTGCAATAAAATAGTAATCTGTTAACAAGTATCGATTAGATAAACTGTCGTACAACCAGGACAATGTGAAAAATGTTCTAATCAATATCAATGATAGAATTGATATTGCACATAGTATAAATATATTTCTCACTTCCGGCTCAGACAAGGTCTCGAATATAATTTGACCTATAAAAAAGCATAAAAATGAAATACAGGTTAGAAGTATATAGCTATTTAAACCCCCGACATGAAATGAATGTAAACAAGATGCAAACAACAAAACAAAGTAAAGAGTTTCTACATTTCTTAGGTGAGAAAAATCGTACCTAAATAAAAGAAGCGCTAAGATAGGAGATAATAAATAGTAACCTCTTACAGAATAGCCACCAATATCAAACAGCTTATACTGTACAAAAGCAGAAAATAAAAAGAGAAAAAAAACCAGCTGAATAGTAGGCTTTTTAAGTAAAACCATACGTCAAATACTAACCCATTTTTCAGGAATAAGATCAGTTGTTACTATTTTTTTGGAAGCAAACCACTTATCCGGGCAAATCACAATTTTTTCAGGGTAATCGTTCAACCAAGCGGCCCACCAACTAAAGCTACTGTTAGCAATTATGTTATGTTTGCAAGCCATCATTAGTGAAAAATCATCAAAATGATTATTTGAAAAAGCATGATCGACAAAAACGTGCGAGCATGGTATCTGCATATTATTTTGGACCCAATCCAAATCATCCGAAAACACATAGATAGTTGGGTTTAAGACATTATTCTGAATATAACTAATTGCTGCATCGTAATATTCTAAAGAGCAGACACCATGAAAATCATTAGTTTCTTTCGACGAAACGTAGTCGCCACGTCGAACATGCAATGAAACTGACATGCTCTCCTGTATCTCTTTTTGCAGAGGCTTCGAAATGTCAGAAATTTTATTAGGCAAAAACGAAGCCCTAAGTTCTCGCCTGATCCTAGTGAAATAGCGATAACTTTGAAAGTAGCCGAAAAGAAATATGGTTTTAGTCTCTTTTATGGCTCTAAAAAAATTCGGATCGTAATTAAATGAATGCTCCACATAAACAAATTTAAGATGGAATATTCTTGAAAAATAAAACATCACTTTCTTCAGCACTTTAAACTTTAAGATGCATTCAAAAAGCGAGTTATCATGCTTGTAAGCTGCCAATCCAGGGATACTTAATTTATCAATTTCAAGATTTCGCAAGCTATCCGTTTGCAACATGGATGTTTCTATGAGTATTGGCCTATGATATTTCTTAGATGCAGCTAAAGCAGCTGCGTATTGAAACAATTGATTACCCAACCCACCGTTCAATTGTAAAATTATCATTTTTATTCTCTGTACTTTATGGGAGCCGCAGGATTGCCGACCGCAATTGCATAGCAAGGAATATCTTTTGTTACAACAGAACCAGCTCCAATCACTGCTCCATTTCCAATTTCAACACCGCTTAAAACGACGCAATTTGCGCCAATCCATACATCGCTTCCTATGACAATCCTCCCTTTACTCACACCGGGTTGGGAAAAAATGATCAGGCCTTTTTTTATACCGTAGTAGTCACTAATTAGGCAAGTATTAGGTGCTAAGCGTACGTGGCTCCCAATAGAAATATCACCAAACAAGTGACATCCATGCCCTATGCTCACCATATCTTCACATTTGAAACACTTTCCTGAAATTGAGCTGCCAGACTTTATATCGAAGCGATTTCCTACAGAAACATTCCTTTTGTGATATATTTTTGCAAAAGGTGAAATATAAGATGTAACGGTAAGCTTTTTAAAAAGGGCACGAAACGACAAGAAATAAAATGCCATGTATATGCCCTTGAATATGAGTTTAGTATGCCTAAATCTAATTTTGCTAACTTTAGCCACGAGATCATCGATCAAATTCTGCCCCCCTCTCTAGAAAAGAGCCAACAGATTCTAACAACAACTCTTTTTCCGCATCAGTAAACACGGACTGCCACAAGCCTATTTTTCCTTTATGAAATGTTTCAGCATTTGGCGAATAAATATTAGCTGCGATTTCATTCAACTTTCTATTTGAAATATCAATAGCAAGGTAATCAGTTATCTTTCGAAGCGAGGCCCTCTGGTTTTCAATTGATCCGCCACCTTGCTCGCCAATAATATCTTCAAACTTAACACTACAAATATTCTCCTGATTAATCCATCCTAGCGATTCTTCAATTCTGTTTTTTAACGGTGAAATTATGTAAGTTTCCCCATTTTTCACCCCGTATAGGATTTGACATAATTTTTGCGTCTGATTCAAAGTCCTAAATTTCTTATTTAAGGGATAGTTTTTGAATTTTCCCACATGATTCATATGCGAAAGAGCGACATCCCTAGGGTCTCTTGTTATATGTATAATTTTAAACCCTTTTTTATGCAGCGCACTTACCAGCTCTGCTGACCAAGGTAAATGCCCTTCCGAAAAACTATTATAATTCACGCTATCTAACAAACGATTAAACCAGTCTTTATTTATTTTCAAACTTGGGTTATCTATATCCAAGCGAATTCCAGCATCATCTAATCGTCTAGATATAAGAATATTTTTAACGAAAAATCTAGAATTTCTACGGACCATGCTGGCGCTAAAATGTATTTTGCTATCCTTAAAATCAAGCAGCTCTAAAATATTTACGAGCAAATGGGTCCCAGATTTCGGTAGAGAGTTCGCAATGATTTTCATAATGTCTTCTATAAAATTCTATGGATTATTTCCAAAAGGTTATAGTATTAATTCCTAGATTTCTTTTGACTATAATTACCAAAAATAAATTTTGCGCCGCTAATCCTAGGCTGGAGGCTATCGCTGCGCCTGTCAGACCGAACGCATAACTTAAGATACAAACTAATAGCAACGAAAATATTCCAGTCACACTTACTGCATTCCTTAACACGATCTGATGATTAGTCATTGCCAGCAGAATTCCTACAGACCCGGTCATAACGTTAACCATTTGAGCAAAGCATAATATAACTAAGACATGACTAGAATGAGCAAACTCTGGCCCAAAAACACTCATAACATATTTCGGGAAGACCGAGAGGACCAGAAAAATAGGGATCGATAACAAGAGCATAAATTTAGTACTACTATACGAAAGCGATTTGATACCACTCAAATTGCTCTCAGAGTACAACTGAGCGTATCTAGGAGCGTAGGCAACATTAACTGCGACTAAAGTGAAACTGATAATTAGAGAAACTCTTTGTGCAGTAACAAACTGAGAAACCTCATCGGCTCCTTCTATAATTCCCAAAATAATTATTGTGCCAATACTTAACCCCTGGGACATAACTGCAACCCAAAGAAGGGGGAAAGATTCATTCAATAGTGTTTTAACAGAGATGCTTTTCGACTCTAGCCCGCGGGGGACAGCTTTTATCCAGCCTAAGTACGACACGACAAATGTGAATATAATGGAGAAAGAGTAAACAATAGTAGTTTGCTCAGAAGTTTTAATGGGAAGTACTAAAAGCGCTATACCCAAAATTCCTGGAGGCATGATTGACGAAAGTATTATTGAAGAAAACGTATGGCTCGCTCCTTGAAAAGCAATACAAAGCAGAGTTAATGCGGCTAAGAAAGGAATGCTAAGACTGAAATAGCTTAAAGTACTAGACAACTCGGGCTCAGAAAATATATTTGCAGCTATTTCAAATGAAAACAGCCAAATTAACCCACCAACTATACACGACGGAAAAACAACCATCCTCATCGTGGTCTTTAATAAACTATTAGCTCCTCCCCACAACTGATTTCCTGAATGAATACCTACACGCTTAAGTAGCACATTATCCAATCCAAGCCGGCTTATCTCACATGAAATAATTGTTAAAGAATATCCGATGAAGTAAATACCACTTTCGCTTTTTCCTAGCTTTCTGGTAACAATCACTGTGACAATATATAGAATTGCAGCCGACATCAATTTTAAACAAAATGATATAACGGACTTAGTATAAATCGTTTGCAACACAGTACTTTTCTTTAGGGACAATCTCATCAAATAGATTGTTTTATGTCATTAATTACACATTGATTTTCAGCCGACTTAAAAAGAAAATTATGAGTAGAAAGATTATTGACGCCAGAATTTATGATATTTTCAATCATGGCTCTTGTTACTTTTTTCGGTTCACTACAAACGGTCCAACTTTCGTACCCTGAAGACCACAATATCTCAAATGTTTTCATAAGATATTTATTTATAGAAGCGCCTCCTGGCTGATGTTCATCAATAGCTATCTCTATTATCCAAATTGGCCTGCTTCTCGAGTTTAGCAATTCTTCAGCTCCCTTCAGAACAAAATATTCTGCACCCTCTACGTCTATTAATATCAGCGCATTATCTAACTCAAACTTATTTGTAAGGATAGCGTCAATAGTAGAACTTGGAGCGAGCTGGGGAGATGCTTTTGAATTACCTGCCCACCCTTGTACAATTGAGGCTCCTGTACCAGCCCCATAAATTTCGACTATTCCTCTTTTATCGCTTAGAGCTATCGGAAACAATACAAATTCATCTTCATAATTGTTGTCTTTTATATTTTTTAACAAGAGCTGTACATTCATATATATGGGTTCGAATGCGACGACAGGGACATTGAATTTTCGAGCCATACAACAGTAATATCCTATGTTCGCCCCAATATTTATGAACAATCTTGCTTCAGAAAACAGCGATCTTATAAGAGCGGTTTCATCTGGCTCAAACTGACCGTTTATCATCATTTCGTTGCCAGTGAACTTAAACCCAAAGGGTGTAATTCTAGAATCTTTTGCTAAAAGACTTAAATCCCTAAAATACCGATAACTAGTTGCCGCCATTGGGCTAAGCTCAACAATTGGCTTTATGTATTTTTTGATAGTATTTGGTTTTATCATAATCCGTTATCGCTATTTTCAGATCTAAAAATAAAATTTTTCATATATATAAAAACAAAAGATAAAGCTAAACCACAGATGATTCCAATTGTGATAATAAGAATTCGGTCTGGCCCCGATTTCTCGACCGGCACCTTGGACTTACTCACTGTCTTTAATACAAATTCATCGGTTGCCTCGGCGAGCATCAAAATCTTTGTTTGCTCTTCTATAAGACTATTAAACATTCTATCTATTTGTGTGATTTTATTCTTTTCTATCTCATTTTTTAAGAAATCAATTCTCCTCTTCGTGTCCTCAATCTCTTCCTTTTTAAGATGCTGGTTAATATCTTGAATGATCCAATCGACCCACTTTTGGGCTAGCTTTGGTGAATAGTGGCTTATGGATATTCGAATTATGCCGCTTTTGGTGTCAGTTGAGATTCCCAATGAATCTTCAAAAATTTTATAAATATACCAGCTAGAAGGCGCAGGATTAGTGGGGCTGATACTTCGACTGCTATGAATCCATTTTTTCTCTTTAGCATCATAACTCGATGCATCATACACCAGAGTATCAGTGTCTTTATCCCAACTTGTGGAAGCATATATTTGCGGACCTATACCTCTCTTGCTTATAAAAAACTCTACAAATTCCCAACTCTTTAACATGGCAAGAGCTAACATTAGATTGTCGTTAGATTTATCGCCATTTAGTCCTATGAGAGATGCTACACTACCCAATTTGCCTGGAATTTCTAAATTCTGTGTAGCAGTAGGTGTCGGGGCTGCAATGACCATAGCAGTAGAAGTGTAAATATCAGGGCTTTTGATTGCGTATATCACCGAAGCGATCACCGATACCGTAAAGAAAAACAGTATGGTTTTCCACTCGGCCACAATGCTCCTTACAAGCTTTGCTAAATCTATTTCTTCGTTATGATATTTAGTATCGATCATATCGCCCTTATTAATTTTAAAAATCGTTTAACACATCCGAACTAATCGTTCGATTTAGTTTAGCACTAGTAAAATAGAACAATAATTTTTTCACAAGTACAAAGTAAATCACTTCACCACAATCAAACTAGCATCACTACCTGGAAGGCTTTCACTCTCCAATATTTGGTTTAAGTCGACCAAAGTATTTGACGTTTCGATATCGGAAAACCCCCATAAAAATTGTTTCGAATTTCTTGCGGCATTTTAAACAGGAATTTGACTCAACGTTCTATGATCTGTTAAATCTATACGAATAAAGTGGCATGGCGTGAAGCCAGCTTCGTTTCTATTTTAGTGCTACTCGTGTTAAGAAAATGTAGTTCCGATACCAAGGCTGCACTAAATAGAGATCCGGAAACTTTTTTAGTTTGGCGTGAAAAAGACCTATATCAACGTTTTAACCAGTTCAATTATCAACAAAGTTTTCATACAGTAAAATTCGAGCTAAGATCGCCGAAGTTACATTGACCTTTTCTGAGCGAGAAATACGCTCACTACTAAAATTACTGACCAATCACGATTCAGCCAAAACTTGAATCAAGAGCAAAAATACTACCTTTTTACACACATGTATGGGAAAGAAAAGTTTAGATTGGATTGCCTCAGGGAGGCCATGAGTAGCCTAATAGAATTTTTATTCTCCGACAAACTAGCCCTAGCCCTAGCCCTAGAATTAGGATGAAACTTGTAGCCGCCAATGGCTATAAATAAGAACTGTTCCCAATAATATTTAGTGACTTTTAAATGTTCGAACAAATGCAAACAGGGTCATCCGAGGGAAAATTAACAACAGAAAAGAGCGCAGCAAACCCCATATAGGGTAAGCCCCAAAATAAAAATTTGATTTCAATATTTTCAATCTACTAATTAGCTGGGCCTTCCACTTCATAGATGAGATGGAGTTTGGATCGACTCTATACTCCAATAGGACTGATGGTAAATTTTCAGATTTAAATCTTTTGACTATTTTAAAAAAATAAGCAAAATCTTCCGATGCCTCAAATTCAACAGGATAAAACCCAACTTCCTTTATTAAACAAGATCTAAACATTACGGAGGAATGGACAAACATATTATTAACATACATTCCTTTTTGAATCTGTTTATAGCTATTCGCCGGCCGTAAAATTCTTACAACGCCCCCATGCAAATCCACACACTCGGCCCATGAACCTAGTAAGTATATTTCTGGGTTTCTCTCGAGATAGTCGACTTGCGTTTGTATCCTATTATTTTTGCATTTATCTCCACAATCTAAACGAGCAATGTAATCGTATTTCCCATCGCAGTATTCCAAGCCTGCATTTAGCGCATACTCAATCCCTCTATTTTCACTCAATCTTATTATAAAGACATTCAGAGATCCGGCATAGGTGCTCAAAACATCGACCGCCTTAACTTCACTTCCATCATCTACAACTAGGACATCTGGAATAAAGCAACCATAATCAATCGAGTCCAAGGACTCTACAAGCGTATGACCCGCGTTATAAAATGGTATTAGAACGCAACACGATGTTTTAATCTTTTTCTCAATACCCCTTGAATCTCGCATACATTAGTTCTTTATCAATAGTGGCAAGAAGGAAATAATCGTTCATTTAAGTTCATGAAATCGCTTCCTATTTCACATAGCCCAAGGTCGATATGTTTTTTGTATCATAATCAAGATTAAAAACTATTGACCGCAGCTGCACCCAACGCGATCTGATAGAATATCTGTGACACACTAGTCCACAATGTCAACGACTTAATCCTGTCCGCATCCAATGGCACTACCACGGTATCACCCGGCTCGACTGAAATCGATTTTCGCGCAAACCACCCAGAAGATTTTGGCAACAACACGCTTCCGTCCGCTTTGACTACATAAATTCGATCGTCATCTGCTTTGGTGTTCAGTCCGCCTGACCTATCGATGTATTCTTCAACGCTGTACTTTTTATTGAATAGGTGCGAAGTCGGATACTGCACTTCACCCACCACCGTGACTGATTGCTTAAAGCCAGGAACATTTAGGGTATCGCCATCTGCTATCAGAATATCCTGAGCTTCTGGCTTGTTAACTATTTCTGGTAAGTTTATAACCATTCGACCCAACGGCTTAATTTCACCCAAACTCTCCAGAAGATTTTCTGCGTCATCGCTGCCTACTCGTTCAATAGATTCTTGCTGCGCAATATTCGATGCGGCAATATCACCTTTGAGCTTATTCTTCAGCTCTTCCAATCGTTGTGCTTCAAGCACTTGCAAATCACTACGGGTAAATACAGCGCCTTTGGGGTACGCTTGTTCGGTCAAGCCACCTGCGCGCAGTAAAACCTCCCTAAGTGTTTCGCCTTTTTTAATGGTATAGGTGCCTGGAAAGGTTATTTCACCTTCCAATGTGATTGTTTCTTCCGGCGACCAATCGGGTAACCGTTTAACATTTAAGTAATCTTGCCGTTGCAAGACGTATCCCGCCGTGTCGTCTAACTCGACGTTAAGATATTTAATTTCCTGGTTCTCATGTTCATCAAGGGTATACCGAGTTATTTCAACCTCTAGACTGTAAGCATCCTGAGTAAGACCGCCGGCCAATGCGATCAACTCCAACGGCGTCATGTTCCTTATTAGCGGATACTCACCAGGAAACCGCGCAAATCCACCGATTTTTACTACCTGCTCACGCTCACTTTGCGACGCCTGTGTTCGTAGGCTATCGATGATCGGCAACATAATCATTGCTCTCGGATCGGTGTAGTTAAATACGGTTATCTTATCTCTTGGCTTAACTTTTACATTATACTCTGACAACGGATTTATTAACGCTGCGCCCAAATCAAATGTGAGCACTTCCAGTTTTCGCGAAGGCTGAACCTCACGTTCTATCATGGCAACACTCAAATCCGGATTTGGTTTCAGGTTATATATATCGCCAAGAACATCCGTTACTCTCATACCCTGTTTCCAGGCCATAATTCCAGGTCGTTTTACATGCCCCTGCAACTCGACTATATCTTGTTTACTATCGAGCACTGAAAAAACCGTTAGCACATCGCCTTTTCGAATGGGAAGAGCTGCACCCTGCTTGCTAGATAAATCAAGATTGACAACCGTTCGCTCACCTTTTTCATTTATGCGGTCGATTCTCGATTCTTTAGGATAGGCAGTCGGTAAAAGCCCCCCCGCTAACTGAACGGCCTGCTGTGCCGATGTTTCGTTTTTTACCTCATATATCGCGGGTCTGCGAACCTCGCCATCCACGCTCACGGTTTTACCGATAGGAGGAATGAAGATTACGTCTCCGGGGGCTAAGCGACTGTCGTTCGCTGTGTCACCCCGCAGCAATAGGTCATACAAATCCAGAGTGGCTATCACTTTCCCTTTGCGTTTTAACTGAATATTTCGCAAGGAACCGATTTTGCGTACGCCACCGCTACTAAATAGCGCATTGGTCATTGTGGAGAGGGAACTTACAACATAGGAGCCCGGTTGATTGGCTTCGCCCAAAACGAACACGCGCATGGATCGCAATGCGCCCATAGTCACGGAGCTTTTCACTCCGATCATTTGCTCTGATACTGTTTTATTAATGTAATCCTGTACCTGACCAAAACTGAGGCCGGCGACGGAAACAGGCCCGATTTCGGGGAACTGCACGAAACCATCACGGTTTATGGTGAAGTCGTAGCTGGAATTTTCCTTGCCATATAACTGGACCGTAAAGGAGTCCCCCGGGCCCACTATGTAATCCAGCGGAACCGGAACATTGCTGTTGGGCACAAATGCTTCAAAATTATTCTGGAATAGTTCGTAGCCAAAAGATCGCAGTTCACCGGACTGATGCTGCATTCCGGAATAGAATTTCTGTCCCAGTGATGGATTGTCCGAGTCAAACTGGTTTCGCTGCTGATAGGGTGAGTCTGGAGTTAATGGATAAAACGTACTATCCGTTCGATCCGGATATTCCTGTTGCGATCTGTAATACGGGTTGACTTGCTGGTATGAACTTCTGGAATCTGGGGCTGATCGACCCTGGTGCACATTGTTCTCATCGGGGTATCTTTGCCCCGAATAATCTTGCATTTGATAATCCTCACGCTGCCCCTGCCGCTGATTGTATTGGTATTGACGACTTGGAGGTGACGAGTATCCCTGTGCCCCGTTATTTTGCTGCCGCGTGGTCGGTTTGTAATCTTGATAAGGCGCCCTTGGCTGTTGATAATACTGATCTGTTTCTTGGTTTTCCCTCTGAGTATTGGATCCGCCCCCCGATAGCGCCGACATCTTAAACTGATCCAGATCCACACCAAATTGCTTGGCAATTTGCTCCTGCTGGGATTTCGGTAGTTTTAAAAACTGTTCGATTTGCGCATCAGTAGGCGTAAACGCACTGGCCGGTTTGGCAAACATAGGTGCTCCGCCTATCAATAGCGAAATCACAATGAGCCAAAGGCAGTTTCTAGAGCTTGTATTCGATCGAGAGGCCACCACCGGCTCCTTTGATGGTTTGGTTGTTCCAATAAATTTCTTCGTTTGCATTCTGTACCGATGCTGTGATTTTGAAGTCTGATATGATTGTGCTGTAGGCAATTTCAACCATTTCGGTTTCGCTGTTCACGTCACCATAGACGCTACCGCCCGGTTTACCAACATTGGTACCGTCGCGATTAAGATCCAATCTATGTATACGCCATTCCAATGCATTGCCATTCGAAAAATAGTGCGCCCCGGAAAATGTAAATACTTTAGAATCGTTATCGAAACTGGCACCGAGTGGTCGCCCATGATAACGATAACCCGATCTATATAACTCATGCTCATAGGCATTGTTAGGCAAATTACCTTTGGTCATGGAATCCGTAAACTCCAAATAAAACCGATGAAAAACCGATGAAGTTGAAAACGCCGTTTCCAGGCCATACAAATAGGTTCCACGTGAAGGAAACCCATTACTCTCGTCTTCGCCCACGTACTGCATATAAATTGCAGAGTGGGTATTGAGCACATTGCCGCCTATACGCCAATCGATTGCACCCATCTGATTCCCCGGCTCATTGTCGATATCAATACCATTGTTGCCCCGGTTATCATTGCCAATAATCAAATCCCACAAGCTAGATAAATCCTGTGGCCTACCGTCTCCACCCCATTGCGCCGTCCGGGCTAAACCGATTTCCAGATTTGAAAATGGACGAAAAGTAAAACGAGCACCGAGTAGCTTTGCATTGGGAATCTCACGATTTTGCTCCAATTGTCCGGCAAACGCCGTGATGCTCCAGGGACCCAGCCAATTTAAAATCGGCGACTCGAACGCATCGGAGAAATTACGCTGAAGCGATAGTCCATCTACCGGTCGTGCATTATTGGACAGGATCAAGCTACTTTGCCAACCCGGCCCCCACCAGCGATCGATCGCCCCTGCATTGACAATCCAATTACCGAGCATCCCCGCAATGTAACTACCGTCGTATCGAAGATCCTTCCCATCACTCGCATCGTTAACCCAGGTGCCGCGCAGACGGACAGCGATATTGTCACCCAACCAGTCCAGCTCCCCTTTCAACTCCGTTTTTTCACGCTGATCGGTGCCGAAATCAGAAATGGCGGAAACGTCTGACTGCATTCCTGCATAGGATCTTGCGCTAAAAAATCCAGTAGCTTGCTTGAAGGAGAATTTAACATACTCGAGCGACCATACGACCGCATCACTGACTTCGGAAGCATCTGCCTGCTCGATGCCGTCAATTACCGCACCCCACGTTAAGGGCCAGGTGGTTATGGGCGTTTTAATTATTCCTGCATCGGCCAGAACGGTAATATGGTGGCGCAAGCGTTCATCACCCGGATCAATCCAGGGGGCAGCTTTAAGCGCGCTGATGTAAAAAACGAATGGAATGATAAGGAGGCTTAATCCTCTCTTTTTATATTTTGGCATAAATCCTTATTCTGACTCTAAACCCGGGCCTAAAGCACGCTACCGCCCTGATGCAACCACCCCATAGAACCGTTGCGTAATCTTATAAATGTGTAATTTATTTGCTAAAGATTAAACTGCCTGAAGAAGGTGTTCTTCCACTAGAATTTTCTGAAGCCGGTTCAATATGCTGATCAACACCATCGCCCGCTCTTCTCCATTGGCACACAAATAAACGGCTTCGATTCCTTTGAAGGGTCCGTCTTTGAATATCACTTCTTGTTGAGGTTTAAACAGGGGTACACCGCAGTGTTTGTTTTCGTTCGATTTCAGGTAATCGATAAACTCATCGTCTACCGTTGACCAGGTCTCTCCGAACTTCAATATTGATAAAACACCACGCGTACTTCGCAAGCTCGCATAGGAACGTTCAAAGGCATCGACCTGAACAAATAGATATCCGGTGAAGAGCGCTTCCCGCTGAGTATTTTTGCGGATTAACCAGGGGCAGTAGACTTTGAAATCTTGATTTTCCAAATTGAACACAGCACGCGCTTCCTGGCGTGATTTGGTTCGGATTACATACCAGGACATGTTTTCCCCCGCGCATTTGAGACGCTGTCAAAAGTTTACTCATTGAAAATCAAGTGTTTTTAACAGTTTATAACAATATCCAGAGTATTCAATGATACTGCGATTATCTCAAGCACTTATTTTGCTTTTGTTTAAACTATAAGCCTATCCACGCGAAAAACCGGTTAGAGCGAAATTATTGAGCTTTGGAATTTGCTTTGGCATTCAGTTCTGCGCTGGCGTCTGAGCTCTCCAGCTGGGAAATCATGTATTCGATTCCGTTGCGTTTGAAGTCTTCCGCACTGGCGGTTTTGAAACTTTGCAATACACTGATGCCTTCTACTACCACGTCGTACACTTTCCAGTTGCCCGCCTTGCGATCAACAAACAGCTTGTAACTGATATTGTATTTATTGGTGCCAGACGCTTCGGTAACCACGCTATTGACCGCGGCCCGATCCCCTTTACTGTTCATGCGAGAACCGGTCACTTCCAGGTCATATCGCTTTTGCGGGTCATACTGGGAGACCAGCGATACCGATACTCGATTGCGGAAGGCATCAGTGTAGCGGGAACGCTGTTCCGGAGTGATTTTGCGCCAGTTTTTTCCCAGGATTTGCTTAGCCATAGTTTCGAAAGAAACGTAGGGTAGAAGTACCTCATTGCCAATGGTGATCAGGTACGTTTTATCCGCCTCTATCTTGGAATGATCCTTTTGAACACGCTCATTGACTTCGGTGAAGAGAGACTGGATTAGCTTATCCGGAGATGGCACGTCCGCTGCATTCGCCATGGAAACCGACAAGCACAGCACTAACCCACTAATGACTAAACTCATTAAGCGGTAGAATGGCATTAAAGAAAAAGATCGTCTGGTCACAGGTGGGTCGCTCCGTTTGATATAATTTTTGGGTCGAACGTGGCACTTAGTATAGGAAATAACCCGGCGTTTGTGGATAATTTCTTTTGCTAGGTTGTTGATGCGCCTTGAAAAACTTTACTCCAAGGTAATTCGACTGTGGTTTTTAGCTAGCGTTCCTGGCCCAATCCCCCTGACTTGTAACAAGTCGTGTAAATTTTCAAAATCACCATGCTCTTCACGAAAAGCGATGATCGCCTCGGCTTTCTTCGGACCAATACCGGTGAGTGCTCGGGACAAGGTCAACGCATTGGCTTCATTAATATTAATCGGAAGAAGGATCAGAAATTCTTCACGAGCGTAACTGACGTCTGGCTGGATACATTTCAACGTAACCAACAGCACGCTGAATAGACAAATGAACCTGAAGCTGCGGCGCTGGCACTCGTTTATCATGGGCAGTTTCCTCCAGATGGAGTGTGTTTCTACAGAGACAAACTGCCCGTAAATTTCAGGGGATTAAGAGAGCTAACGGAGACTGGTTAAAATATCATCAAGCGCATTTTCAGGGTGATTGCTTTGAGCAATTGGACGGCCAATCACCATATAATCCACTCCGGCCGACACCGCCTGGGCGGGCGTCATGATGCGGCGCTGATCGTCTGTAGCGACGCCTTCTGGCCTAATGCCCGGAGTGACCAGTTCGAATTCCGGACCAAATTGTTGCTTAAGGAGGCTGGCCTCTTGCGCTGAGCAGACCACGCCATGCAATCCACATTCCTGAGTGATTTTTGCCAGCCGCATCACCTGCTCTGCGGGTGCCACATCCAGGCCGATATCAGCCAGGTCGCGTTGCTCCATACTGGTCAGAACCGTAACTGCAATCAGACGCGTCTTTGCACCCGATAATTCAAGCGCTTCTTTCGCGGCTCCCATCATTCGCCTGCCGCCGGATGCATGCACGTTTACCATCCAGACGCCCATATCCGCGGCCACCGCACAGGCCCGCGCAACCGTGTTAGGGATATCGTGAAATTTCAGATCAAGAAATACGTCGAAATCTCGCTCATGGAGCGCTTTCAGTATGGAGGGGCCTTCCCGTGTAAAGAGTTCTTTACCGACTTTTACCCTGCACTTTTCCGGATCAAGTTGATCAGCAAGATTCAGGGCTTGCTCCAGATATTGAAAATCCAAAGCGACAATTACCGGAGTGCTACAAGTCATGTTGGGGCTCCTTGTACAAAGCTGCTAAAACTACACCTTTCCGAGCGCCTACTCTATTCACCCTCAAGTCCTTGAATAGGCCGGGTCGAACCCCAGGATTTACAGGTGGGGCACTGCCAATGAAGGGTTTTTCCGTCAAAACCACAGGACTCGCAACGATAGATCGGCTTGTCTTTGATTAAGCGTTGGGTGAATGCTTGTAGAATACCGAGATTCTCCTTTTCTTCACCGCTGGCATTGGACATTTGCAAGCTGATTAAACGATCCAAACCTTTTACTGACGGACGCTTCTTCAAATATTCAGATAGTACATAGGCCCCTGCCTGCTCCCCTTCCAGTTGGGTCACCAACTCGGATAGTTCGATAACAATAGAAATAGCAGGACTTTTTTCAAGGCATTCAAAAAGATAGCTGGAGAGTTCACCCAGTTGATTGAGTGTTTCGTGGTTTTTGCGTAACTGAGGCAAAGTGTCGGGAATGAAAGCAGGATCTTGTTCCAGCACTCGCTTGAGGGATTTTACCGCTTCCCTGGCATTATCCGCCTGTGATTCCACGTCCGCCAACATCAAGCTGGCACGAACGCAACGCTTGTCTGTCTGCAGGGCTTTCTTCAAATCCTGCCGGGCATGCACAAAATCCCCTACTTTCAGATTCTGCTCGGCCAGAGCGCAATAATAGTGAGACAACTGAGTCTGCAGCGATTTGCCCTTGGCCACCAATTTTTCCGCGACTTCGGTAGCGCGCTCCCACTCTCGCTCCTGTTCGAATATCCTGAGCAGATATTCAAGCGCCTTGATCTGGTTGGGGGAATCTTCCTCAGCAATTTCCTTCAACAGGCGCTCTGAACGATCCAGTACCCCTGCGCTCAAATAATCCCGTGCCAATTCCAATTTCACCGCAGCATATTGATTGCGGGCCAGATCAGAACGAGCAAGTAAATCCTGGTGGATACGAATGGCGCGGTCTACTTCACCCCGCCGCCGGAACAAGCTGCCCATCACGATGTGAGTCTCGAACGTTTCGCCGTCTACATCCAAGGTTTTCAGCAGCAGGTCTACTGCTTCATCCCGTTTTTCATTGAGAAGCAGGTTAAGTCCATCGAAGTAGCCTTTTCCGACACTGCTGACGGGCTCATCCGTATGGGTCTTTTTGCGCTCGGCTTTACCAAGTAGCCAGCCGATAACGATGGCAACAAAAAGTAAAATGCCAACGAAAAGATCCACCATATCAGGTGGGGCCCTTTATCGACTGCTCTCGGGCTTGATCCAGTTTCTTTGCGAGTTTTTTGCTTTGCCGCCGTGCGGAATTGAGCTCGACCCCCAGAGTCACACAGATGACAACACAGAGCGCAATGCCCAAAAGAAGCCCGGCGAAAAAGACAGCCATTGCGAAGCGGGCAACGCTAATTTCAACCAATTCGGAGGTGTAGATCAGGTCGACATAGATATCGTGATCGTTTTGGATTTGGAACATTCCTAGAATCAACGCCACTGCTAACGATATCAGTACGATGATCAAAATTCGGAGTTTTACCATTATTCTCTCAATTTCAGAAACTTATGCTTACGCCCATAAAAAAACGGCATGCGGTAATCATGCCGTTTTTATCAGGGAATTCAAGGGAAATACTTAGTGGGATGACCCTTGATTTTCAATTTCACCATTGACCCGGTCCCGCAATTCCTTTCCCGGCTTAAAGTGGGGTACATATTTCCCCGTCAAGTCGACCGATTCTCCGGTCTTGGGATTACGCCCTAACCTAGGTGCTCGATAATGGAGTGAGAAGCTGCCGAAGCCACGGATTTCGATTCGGCCACCGGTGGCCAACGCTTGGGACATTTCTTCGAGCATGGTTTTCACTGCCAATTCCACATCTTTTTGCGACAGCTGGCTTTGCCGCTGGGCTACACGCTCAATTAGTTCTGATTTGGTCAGAACGGAATTATTGATGGTGTCATTCATCCCGTTATCTTCCATTTTTCAGTACCTCCCGCAGTACTTATGTCCCTGTAACGTCGTATTGTTTCTATGGCCGGGTGTGCTTAACTCTTTGAGAAAACTGTATTTATTCAGATGCCTCATGCTTTAAATATAGCAAACTTCCGGCATTTGCAAGCTCATAAAACACCCAAACCGCAAAATCAGTGCTTTTTTAGAACAAAATTCTATAAAAAGCTGTTTTTTCTACTATTTTTAAAGAACTACCCGATCCTGAAACGGCCTCTTGGTTAGGAACCTGACTATGTTGATTATCCCTGCTGAACGCGGCATCGATTGGCGCCGGGCCCCCGTAGTTACCGCAGCCATGATTGCATTGTGTTGCATTGTATTTTTCGGCTGGCAATGGAGTGACAGCGCGCGCATGCAGAGGGCAGCGGAATATTATTACGAGAATCAACTGTTGCAGCTGGAACTGCCGATATTTCTGAGCCATTTATCGCAAACCCGGCGCAAAGATCTATCCACTGAGCTGGAATCAATTGATCCCCAGGAGGATGCCGTCACGTTGATCTACACTATCCTGTCCGACCCTTCCTTTACCCATGTTTTGCAAAAAACGGACGAAGAGTTCTGGGGTGATGATGTGTTCGCTGATTGGCGGCGAAAGCGGCGACAAGTCAACGAACTACTGGACCAGATTAGCTCGTTCAAACTGGGGCTGATTCCACAAGCAAGCCGACCCATCACCTATCTGACCTATCAGTTCATGCACGGCGACACGATGCATTTGATCGGCAACATGGTTATTTTGGCGCTCACGGGTATCGCGGTGGAAGCCGCCATTGGCTCGTTTAATTTTCTCTTGTGTTATTTGCTTTGCGGTATTGTCGGCGGGTTGAGTTATACCCTGTTTAATTGGAGCAGCTATTTACCGTTGGTGGGTGCTTCCGGCTCTATATCAGGGGTGATGGGCATGTATGCGGCCATTTACGGTATGCGCAAGATCCGCTTTTTTTACAGCCTGATATTTTACTTCGGTTACTTTACTGCACCAGGCTTGGTGATTCTGCCAATCTGGGTCGCCTGGGAGCTGTATAACGCATTTCTGGGTTCAACTTCAGGTGTTGCTTATATAGCGCATGCAGGTGGCCTGTTGATGGGCGGGCTCGGTATGCTGGCAGCTCGCCGCTACCTGGTGCAAGTGGAAGAAAACTATCTGGATCAGGCGCCCGATGAAGACCTGGAGTACCGTACTGAACTGGATGATTTTCTAAAGCAACTGGCGGCATTTAATTTTGAGTCCGCGAAGCGCAAACTCACCACTCTGGAGACTAAATATCCCAGCAAGGCGACCATTGTTGAGCAGCGTTATTTTTTGGAAAAGCTGGCACCGGAATCGAAGTCCTTCCATCAATTTGCGCACGAACTATTGGCAACGCCCACTAGAGACGAAGTCTTCATGTATATGCTGCGGGATGTGTACCGGGATTATACCCTGCTGAATAAAGCGCACCCCCTTGAAGAGAGCACATTGCTCAAGCTGATGTTGAGTTTTTGTCAAATTGAAGCCTGGGATACCGTTCAGGAGATGGTAAAGCAGGCGCAAACAAGGCGTATACAGGATCCGA
This sequence comes from Ketobacter sp. MCCC 1A13808, assembly GCF_009746715.1. Lineage (NCBI taxonomy): Bacteria > Pseudomonadati > Pseudomonadota > Gammaproteobacteria > Pseudomonadales > Ketobacteraceae > Ketobacter > Ketobacter nezhaii. The sequence goes on along the minus strand of NZ_VRKW01000005.1, from coordinate 236,203 downwards.
TGATGGTCAAGATACTGCGCCTGCTGTCCCGTAACGTGGAACAAAACGGGGATTCCCACTTAAGTAACCAGCTTAATGAGATGGCCGGCCAACTGGAAAATTCGTTAAAAACCGCACCAGAGTGACCCAATCCTTCCCGCAATCAGCAATTTTGGTCATTTGCCCTGTGCTCACATTTCGTTAAGCTCGATCGAAGAAATGACCCTGCAGTCAAACCTGATGTTTAATCATGAGCAATAATTAGAAACAGGAATTCCGATGATCGAATGGAGTGAATCCCAGCGCATGCTGCGCACCGCCGTAAGGCAATTCGTAGAGAAAGAAATCGCCCCCAACCTGGAAACCCTGGAGCATGGCGACACCCCGCCCTACGACGTTTTGCGCAAGTTTCTGAGAAGTTTCGGCATTGATGCTATGGCCCGACAGCGGTTCGAAGCGGATATTGCCAAGGCAAAAGAAGCCGGTGAGGCTGACGAATCCGAAAAAGATCCTGCCATGGTAGAAATGATGCGCGGTGAAGAAACCGCTATGCGGTTGATTCCAGCCATTGAGTTATGCCGCTTCTGCCCCGGCATGGTGACTGCGATGGGCGTGAGTATGGGGTTGACCGCGGGCACGATCATGTCCCGTGGCACTATTGCACAGAAAGAACGCTGGGCGGCGGATTTGCTGACCATGGATAAGATTGGTGCCTGGGCTATTACCGAACCCAATTCGGGATCAGACGCGTTCGGCAGTATGAAAGCCACCTGTAAACGGGATGGCAAAGGCGGCTATATCCTGAATGGCAACAAAACGTTTATTACCAATGGCCCCTATGCCGACACCCTTGTTTTTATTTGCAAGCTGGATGAACCCGGTGTTGAATCCCCGCAACGTAAGGTATTGAGCTTTATTCTGGATTCCGGCATGGAGGGTTTGGTACAGAGCAAACCGTTTAGAAAAATGGGCATCCACTCATCACCCACGGGGGAGTTGTTTTTACAGGATGTGAAAGCAGGGCCTGAGCGGTTACTGGGCGAGTCGGAAGAAATTTCCTATCGCAGTGGTGTAAAAGACACGTTCTCGGCTGAGCGATCCGGTGTCGCAGCGATGGCGCTGGGAATCACCGAACGCTGCCTGGAATTAAGTGTGCGCTACGCCAAGGAGCGCGTGCAATTCGGCAAGCCAATAGGTGAATTCCAACTGATTCAGGCTAAATTGGCGAAAATGGAAGTGGCCCGGATTAACCTGGAGAATCTAGTGTTCCGCTACATTGAAACTTCCGCTAAGGGACGCAGCATGACCCTTGCCGAGGCTTCCGCTATGAAACTCTATGCCGCGCAAACGGCCGTGGAAGTGGCGATGGAAGCAGTTCAAATTCACGGCGGAAACGGGTATATGGCTGAGTACCAGGTGGAACAACTCGCCCGTGATGCAAAAATCCTGCAAATCTATGGTGGGACCGACGAGATCCAAATCACTCATATCGCGCGAGAAATGCTGTCTAGAGATTAACCCGCCATCAGTGTTTTGACGCAGTCAGCTGCGGGCGCAAAAACTGCCACACCAGCTCCGCTATAATCGGCTGGGCGAATTCATTGGGATGGATTCTGTCAGCCTGCATGAACCGGTCTTCTCCCCCCACTCCTTCCAGCAAAAAGGGCAGCAAGGGAATCTTGTTTTCCTGGGCAACGCGACTGAACACCTGTTCAAACCGCTCTGCATATTTACGTCCGTAATTCGGTGGCACTTTAATCCCCAGAAGCAGGGGTTCTGCGGCCGCGGATTTCACTGCTGTGACCATCATCTGTAAGTTATCAGCCATGGCCTTAAGAGACATTCCTCTCAGGCCATCATTTCCGCCCAGCTCGATCAATACCCATTGCGGCTGTTCTCGCTCGAGTAACGTCTGGATTCTGGAGGCACCGCCAGCGGTGGTATCACCACTGATACTGGCATTCGCAACGGTAATATCCATGTCAGCTTGTTGAAATTTCTGTTGCAATATCGCTGCCCACTCTTTACCCGGCTCAACGCCGTATCCCGCCCCCAGGCTATCACCCACAAGCAGCAATTTTCCTTGCACCGCCGGCCCGGCTAATAGGGACACGGCCGGAAAGAGGAACAAAACCATGGCAAATATTAATGCACAAATTGAAGAAAAGAAGGTTCGCATTTTGGTAGGATGACTCCCTGGACTTTTTTAAGGCGGCTATTTTATCTATGACGACCCCTACATCTACCGATTCCGGCTCCGTGTTGCAAGCCCGTGAAGTCAGTAAATCGGTTCCCATGCCCGGACAGCCATTGCAGATCCTGAATGCCATCAACCTTTCGGTGAATAAAGCGGAATCCTTGGCCATTGTCGGGGAGTCCGGGTCCGGCAAGTCCACATTATTGGGTTTACTGGCGGGACTGGATGTTCCCAGCTCCGGGTCGATTGCACTGATGGGTAATAACCTGGAGACGATGAACGAAGACCAGCGCGCCAAAGTCAGGGCGGCTCACGTGGGGTTTGTGTTTCAATCATTTCAACTACTCGCCAACTTGAGCGCACTGGAAAACGTAATGTTACCCCTGGAAATTGGTAATGTACCCAATGCGGACACAAAAGCTCAGGACATCTTATACCGAGTTGGCCTGGAAAAGCGTATACATCATTACCCCAGCCAATTATCCGGAGGTGAGCAGCAACGAGTTGCCTTGGCCCGTGCATTCGTTGCCAAGCCAGACATATTGTTCGCTGATGAGCCCACCGGCAACCTGGATACTAAAACCGGTGCGAGCATCGCTGATCAATTGTTCGAATTAAACGCCACCGAAGACACCACGCTGATTCTGGTGACTCACGATATTAAGTTAGCGTTGCGCTGCAATCGCACCATCACCATGAATGCCGGTCAACTGCAATCGGACCTGTCCAATTCATGAATTTAATCGGTTTAGCCTTCAAATTACTAAAGCGCGACGGACACTCCTGGCAACTGCGCATGCTGGTAGTTGCTTTGCTGGTCGCGGTGACTACCCATAGCACCATCGGCTTCCACACCGAGCGCATTGAAAACGCAATGGTCATGCAAGCCTCCAGTTTGATGGGTGGCGACCTGGTGGTACGCAGCCCGACGCGTGACCCCGAATTAGACACATTGCTGGATCGCAACACATCGGCACTGGCAGTGGAGTTTTCCAGCGTCGTATTGGCAGGGGAATCCTTGCAGCTTTCTGCTATCAAAGCGGTTAGCGAACATTACCCCCTGAAGGCAGAATTAAAAATTGCAGATCAACCCTACTCCAACGATTCTCCGGTAACACATGGACCGGCAGCAGGGAGCGTGTGGCTGGAAGCGCGACTGCTTAGCGCACTTGAGGTGAACGTGGGCGATACCGTGGAAGTCGGTGACGCAGTATTGAGAGTGGATAAAGTGCTGACCTTCGAACCGGACCGGGGTGGTAACTTCTATAGTTTCGTACCTCGCCTGATGATGAGCACGGGGGATTTGGATAAAGCCAATTTAATACAAACCGGTAGCCGGGTTGAGTTTTATTACCAGTTTTTGGTGCCAGACGGCAATCTAACCCCGCTGCAAGAGCAGGTAGAAGCCCTGCTCAAACCCGGGCAAACCATTCTGACACTGCAGTCACGTCAACGCAGTATCAGCGCAGCGTTGAGCCGAGCACAGAGTTATCTCAAGCTCGCCAGCCTAATGGCGATCCTGCTGGCATCGGTGGCATTAGCTATGGGCGCACGCTTCTTTAGCGAAATGCGTTTTGACACCGCGGCCCTGTTGCGCTGCTTCGGTCTGAGTTCAAAACAAATACTGGTAATTTTCAGTGTTCAGCTGGTCACCCTGGCTTTGATCAGCGGCATTATCGGGGGTGCCCTGGGCTGGAGCATGCATTTTGTTCTCATTGATATGCTGTCCGATTTATTGCCTGAAAACGTGCCGCTGCCGTCCCTGCAACCTTTCTATAGCGGGTGTATCCTGGCCGTCGTCATTCTGCTTGGATTCAGCTTTCCGGCGTTGCTGCAATTACAACGAACCCCACCACTTCGGGTGCTTCGAAAAGACCTGATAGCGGCGCCACTGTCGACGCTATTTTCTTATATTGTCGTGATCGTTCTGATTACTGTGCTGATGCTGTGGTACACCCGGGACACGGTTTTAATTGCGGCACTGTCCGGCGGTATTGTGGCAGCCTGGTTCGTTACATTGATCCTGACCAACGTGTTCACCCGCCTACTGGAATCGGTTGGCAAGCGCAGCTCCTTACCAGTACGTGCCGGACTGCGAAACCTGCGACGGCGCCAGATGAGCACGCGGGTACAGCTGCTTGGGTTCGGCCTGACCGGAATGGCCATGCTGGTGGTGCTTCTGGTGCGTGGAGAGCTGATCAACACCTGGCAGGACCAATTACCTGACCAGGCCCCGAATCATTTCGTGCTCAACGTGCTGCCCGAGGAAGGTGCTCCATTCCAACAATTCCTGCTGGACAATGATATTAATTCCCAGCCGCTGTACCCCGTGGTCCGCGGTCGGCTTACTCATATTAACGAAGTACCGGTGAACGAACGGATTAGCAAAGAAGACAACAACGCCGATGCCGACGGCACCCCCAGGGAAATCAATCGCGAGCTGAACCTGACCTGGGCAGAACAGCTTCCCAGTGATAACCGGATTGAGCATGGCCAATGGTGGAGCGACGCGACACAAGATAAAACCGGCGTATCCATCGAAGCAGAACTGGCAGAAAAACTGGGCCTCAAGCTCGGTGATGAACTGACTTTTTTCGTCGCCAATCAAACTTTTATCGCCCACGTCACCAGCATCCGCAGCGTAAAATGGGAATCCTTTCAGCCTAATTTCTATATGATATTCAATCCCGGCGGCCTGGAAGACCTGCCCTTTACTTACCTAACCAGTTTTTATCTTCCGTCGGAGTCCAAGCCATTATTGAAAAAAATGGTGCAACGATTCCCTGCCATCACGCTTCTGGAAGTGGATGTAATATTGAAACAGATCCGTACAATACTGGATCAGGTCAGCGCTGCCGTGGAATTCATTCTTCTTTTTGTCCTGGCGGCGGGCCTGACTATCACCTTGGCGACCCTGGTCACCACCATGCCCCAGCGCTACCGGGAGGGGGCCCTCATGCGCACTCTGGGAACCACCAGCAAGCAATTGATAATGCAACAGTGGAGTGAGTTTTTCGCCATCGGCTTCCTGTCCGGATTGGTGGCCTGCTTCGGTGCGGAACTGGTGCGATTGGCTATTTATATTAAGTTATTTGCCCTCCCCTATACGCCGTCCCTCTGGATCTGGATAATAGTGCCCCCAACCTTGGGGTTGCTGATCGGAGGCGCCGGTCAGATCAGCAGCCGCAGAATCTTGCGAATGAGTCCGGTAACCGCTCTCAGAGAGTAGCTTTTTAAAGGCAGTCCTTACATGTCCCTACTTAGAATACGTGACCTCCACCTGGCCTTTGGCGGCCCCGAGTTGTTGAGCGGTGCTCAGTTGATCCTGGAAAAGGGGGAACGGGTCTGTCTTGTGGGGCGCAACGGCACCGGCAAATCGACGCTGCTAAAGATTGTCAGCGGCGAGATCAAACCCGACGAAGGCCAGATAGAGATCGCCCCGACCACCAAAATAGCCTGGCTGGAACAGGAGGTACCGCGGGATGCCCAGGGCAGCATTTACGACGTCGTGGCATCTGGCCTGGGCAAAGTTGGCGAACTGATTAAGCGTTACCACGACTTGATCGAAGCCATGGCCAGTGGCGATGAAGACGCTTTCACTCAATTGGAACCGGTCCAGCGTGATCTCGAGGCAATGGACGGCTGGGGATTGCAGCAACGGGTGGAAACAACGTTATCAACTCTATCATTGGACGGCGACAATCAATTCGAGGATCAGTCCGGAGGAGTGAAACGCCGGGTGTTACTGGCTCGGGCACTGGTGCAGGACCCGGACATTCTGCTTTTGGACGAACCGACGAACCATCTGGACATTGACTCGATCGCCTGGCTCGAAGAATTCCTGCTCAATTTTCGCAATAGCGTTCTTTTCATTACTCACGACCGAGCCTTTCTTAGCAAACTTGCCACCCGCATCGTTGATTTGGACCGCGGACAACTCACCAGTTGGCCTGGTAATTACCATACCTATCTAGAGCGTAAAGCAGAGCACCTCAATGCCGAAGCCTTGGAATGGGACCGGTTCGACAAAAAGCTTTCCCAGGAAGAGACCTGGATTCGCCAGGGCATCAAGGCACGTCGCACTCGCAACGAAGGCCGGGTTCGGGCTTTGGAAGAAATGCGCAAGCAACGTTCCCAGCGAAGGGAACGTCAGGGCACCATGAGCGCCACCATTCAACAAGCGGAATCCAGCGGCAAAAAAGTCATAGAAGCAAAGCATCTGCAACTGAGTTTTGGCGGACAAAGCATTATCGATGATTTCTCGACCCTGATCCTGCGGGGTGACAGAATCGGTTTCATTGGCCCCAACGGCATCGGCAAATCCACGTTAATCAAGGTTTTACTGGGCCAGATGCAAGCCGACTCGGGCACGGTCAATATGGGCACCAACGTAGAAGTTGCCTATTTTGACCAACTACGCGGGCAGTTAAATGAAAGCCAGAGCGTACGTGAAAACGTAGGGCAAGGCAGCGATACTGTGACAATCAACGGGCAGGATAAACACGTCATTGGCTATTTGCAGGATTTTCTGTTTAGCCCTGATCGGGCCCATACGCCGGTTAAAGCCCTATCCGGAGGCGAACGGAATCGGCTGCTGCTGGCCAAACTCTTTACTCAGCCGGCCAACCTGCTGGTGCTTGACGAGCCGACCAACGACCTGGACATTGAAACGCTGGAACTACTGGAAGAACTGGTGGACCAATTCCAGGGGACTATTCTATTGGTAAGCCACGATCGTCAATTTCTTAACAATATCGTGACCAGCACCCTTGTGTTCGGAGGCAACGGTAAAATAGACGAGTTTGTCGGTGGTTATGACGATTGGCTGCGGCAGCGTCCGGCTGTGACTTCGCCACAGTCGGACACCAAGAAATCAGCCCAGACTGCAGCTCAACTTAATACCCAAGCAGAACCCGTAAAACCCGGTGCCACCAAACCCAGAAAACTTAGTTACAAGGATCAAAAGGAGCTGGAATCATTGCCCTTGGCAATAGAAACGCTGGAACAATCCCTGGAAGACTTACACCAGAAGCTGGCCGACCCTGACCTATATCAGGAATCGCCTGACCAGGTAAACGAGCTGACTCGCAAGGCAGGCGAGCTGGAAACCGAGCTTGAAGCCACCTTTGAGCGATGGGAAGAATTGGAAGCTTTGCGTAATGGCGCATAAACTCTGAAAATGGCAATATGCACAACAACCCTAAACAATAAAAAATTTCACCCTATTAAAATCAGGTCAGGAGAATGCAATGCCTGTAGAAAGTACCCTTTCCAGCGATGGAAAAGCCCTTACCATTGGTATCAGTGGCCGCTTTGATTTCGAAATCGTGCAAGAATTCCGGAGTGCCTATGCGGAGCACAATAACCTAGATTACATAATCGACATGAGGGCCTGCGAACACATGGACAGCTCGGCTCTGGGTATGTTGCTGAATATGCGCAAAAGCCTGGGAGACAACGCCCGAATATCATTAATTAATTGTCGCCCTCAGATCAAAAAAATTCTGACCATTTCCCGTTTCGATAAAAAGTTCATCATTGAATAAAGTCGATGAAGACATCAGTGACAGCCAGGAATCGGCTAAAGCGATGAAAATTTTAGTGGTGGACGACACGGAGGCCAATCGTCGGTTACTCGGCTGGATGCTAGAAGACGAAGGTCACACAGTGCAGGAGGCGGAGAACGGCGAACTGGCCGTCGCGCTGTTCAAGGAGACGAATCCCGACCTGGTTCTGATGGATGTCATGATGCCTATTATGGATGGGTTTGAAGCCACCAAAGCGATCAAAGAATATCTGGGCGGCAAGCACGTACCAATTATCTTTTTAACCGCTTTATCGGATGATGCCTCGCTGGCAAAATGCTTATCTATTGGTGGCGATGATTTTCTTAGCAAACCCATTAACGAACAGGTGTTACAGGCAAAAATCAAAGCGCACAGCCGAATCAAAGATCTGAATGAACAGCTCAATGAACAAAACGCCAAACTCACTAAGATGCACCAGCTCACAGAACACGAACACAAGATTGCCAAAACCGTATTCGAAGGCGCACTGGCAGCCAGTAAGCTGGATGACCCCAATATCCGCCATTACATCTCCCCCGCCGCCACTTTCAATGGAGACCTGTTATTAGCGGCTTATAGCCCATCCGGGGGCCTCTATACATTAATGGCTGATTTCACCGGCCATGGTTTACCGGCTGCAATCGGCGCGGTACCGCTTTCGCAGGTATTTTTCGATGCAACAGAACAAGGGGTCTCCGTCAGCAGTATCGCCCGCGACCTCAACCGAAGCCTCGAAAAGTTTTTACCCGATGACATGTTTGCCGCTGCGGCGATTGCCGAGCTGAACGCAGAAGGCACTCGGGTCACCCTATGGATGGGCGGTATGCCCGACGCGATATTGACTGATCATAAAGGTCGCTTGAAACAAAAAATACAATCCGCGCATATGCCACTCGGCATCTTGGAGGATCATGAATTTGAGAGAGAACCTTTCATTCTTGAAGTGGAAACAAACGACAGGCTATATGTATATACTGACGGCATTCCCGAGGCACTAAACTGTAACGGCGTAATGTACGGCGAAGAAAGGCTGCTGCAACACTTCAGCAGTAGTAAGCCCAATGCATTTAACGAATTGATTAGCGATGTCATTGATTATACCGGCCACAAAGGGCAAATCGACGACATTACTTTGCTGGAACTCACCTGTCGCCCGGTGCAATCGGACCAGGTCAACCCCGCTCCAACATTTGATGCAGCCCACACTCTCCCTTGGCAGTTCAGGATGACGTTGACGGCAAAGGAATTATGTCAGGGCCACTCCCCGGTTGGACAATTAACGGACATGGTGGGTAATGCTCCCGGCATCGAAGCCCACAAAGATTACCTCCACACCATATTGACGGAGCTGTTTGCAAACGCGTTAGAGCATGGCATTCTGAAATTAGATTCTGACCTGAAACGTACCGAACAGGGATACCTGGATTACTACCAGCAACGGGCACACAAGCTCAGATCACTCAACCAGGGTGAACTAGAAATAAACATCCGCTTTTATGTCAACGACCACACAGGTTATCTAATGATTCAGCTGGATGACAGCGGACCCGGTTTCGATATAAACAGCCGCAATGCAACGGGAGACAATGACTCCTTCGGCCGTGGAATTGAGTTGATTGAGTCTTTATGTGACAGCGTTACTTATAGTCAGAACGGGACCCGGGTGGAAGTGACCTATCGTATTGATGACTAGCCCGTAGTTAGCTCAGCAATTCCTGCCGATACGCTGAAGGGGTTTTACCCGTCCACTTTTTGAATGCACGATGAAACGAACTGGCTTCCGAAAACCCCATTAACAACGCAATCTCATCAATTGTTAATTCCGGCTTTGATAGATAATAAATTGAAGCATCTTTACGGATACTGTCCTTGATTTCCTGGTAACTGGTGTTCTCATCTTTCAGACGCCGACGCAAGGTCTGCGGCGTCATTGCCAGCTTGTCACATACCACCAGAAAATCAGGAAAATTATTACCAAATTCTTTACTGATAATGCCACGGATCTGGGCATTAAGGCTGGCATTTTCAATATCGCCATCCATTAGCTCTTCCAACGATGCACGTAAAAATTTACTCAAAGATAACTGATTCTGCACCAACGGCATGGTCATAAAGCGACTATCCAAAACAATTTCACTACGCGCCTGTTGATAGTGCACCTGACAGGGAAACTGAGATGAAAACTCCCCGTCATCCAGACATTCAAAATCAAGATTAATCCGTTTCGGTACTATTTGCTGGCCTACCAACCAACTAAGAAAACGCAGGGTTAAAAACACCACAGCCTCAAGGATGTGTGCACGAAACAACAACTCGCCGCGGGATTCAAAGCGGATAATAGCTTCATCATCGGAGGGAATTAACCTGGAATATATCGCGAAATCAAACAACTCATAGAACTTGATACCGCGGCGGATGGCCTTTTCAAGCGTGGCACAATTGATTACAGCATGCGCCATCATACTGAAGGTACCCGGCTTGGATACCCTACCGAAGCCCAGCCCCATAAATTCATCTTCGGTGTGGCGCATGACCGCCAGCATCAGATGGATAAAAGACTTTTTATCGACACGCCCCTCAGCATCGTTGAGCAAACCGACATCGATGCCACACTCCTGTAACAACAACTCGGTCGTTAATCCACTGCGTTTTGCGCCTTCCAGCAGCAAGATGACCTGATTTATAGGAATTGAACTCACACTTACCACAGATGCCTTTAATTTATTATTAATCAGCGAGTTGGCAGGCCTTGACGGGCACGCAACGTTATACGAGTATTTTTATTCTACGTCAAAAAGGAACAAGATTAAGCGCCTAACTTTACTGGCTTCCGCGTGCAACTTCCAGCAGCATGTCGTATTAGGTCAGGAAAATTGGCACATTACGTCATTGTTGAGGGCACACCTGCGCACAATAATAAGTTTAAAATGGATAATTAAAATTCAATGGCTTACGCATGCTGCGTAAGCCCACCGGAGAGTAAAATGAGTCAAGACAACAGAGCCATATTCGAAGAAGAACATAATGTATTCCGCGAGAACTTTCGCCGGTTCTGTGAAGAAGAAATCGTGCCTTATCAGGAAAAATGGCTTGAGCAGGGTATCGTAGACCGGGAGATCTGGGAAAAAGCCGGTGAGAATGGCTTTCTGGCACCCAACGTAGACGAAGAGTACGGCGGCCTCAGCCTGGACGATTTTCGCTACTCACAGATCATGATCGAAGAGCTGGCACATATTGGTGAATCCGGTTTTGCCCTGGGCCTGCATAACGATGTAATTGCCCCCTACCTCACCGCCTATGCCAATGAAGAACAAAAGAGCCGCTGGTTACCCGGCGTCTGCAGCGGGGAAACCATCCTGGCTATTGCGATGACCGAGCCCGATACCGGCAGTGATTTGCAAGCTATCAAATCCAAACTGGAAGACAAAGGCGACCACTATATTCTGAATGGCTCCAAGACCTATATCAGTAACGGTATTATCTCCGACCTGGTCGTGGTGGTTGCCAAAGCCCCCGAAGGCATCACTCTGGTCTGTGTGCCGCGCGGTGCCGAGGGCTTTAATCGAGGCCGCAACCTTAAGAAAATGGGAATGAAATCCCAGGATACCGCCGAGTTATTTTTTGAAAACGTGGTAGTGCCTAAAACCGATGTTTTGGGTCAACCCGGTCAGGGTTTTATCTACCTGATGCAAAAGCTGGCGCAGGAGCGGTTGGTCACAGCATTAGGCGCCATCGGCGGATCGCACTTTGCCTTCAATGAAACCCTGAAATTTGTCAAAGAGCGCACCGCGTTCGGCAAACCCATCGGCAAATTTCAGAACACGCGTTTTAAAATGGCGGAAATGAAAACCGAAATCACCATTGGACAGGTGTTCGTAGACAGTCTGGTGATGAAGTTATCCGAGGGCAAATTGGCTCCGGACGAAGCCAGCATGGCTAAATGGTGGTGCACAGATTTATATAACCGGGTAGTCGACCAAGGCGTTCAATTCCACGGCGGTGCAGGCTATATGATGGAGTACCCCATCGCTCGTGCCTATGTAGATGCTCGTATTACTCCGATCTTCGCTGGAACCAATGAAATCATGAAGGAAATCATAGGTCGAGGGCTTGGTCTGTAGTCAGCAAAGGGCTAGCTGCAGACAGTTGCCTTTCAGCTGTCTGCAAGAGGGAAACTCAATATAAAAATAAAATAAGAAGCACTGGAGACCACCATGGCTGCAATTCGCTTTGACGAACGCGTCGTAATCGTTACCGGAGCAGCCAACGGTTTGGGTAAAAGTCATGCGATGGAATTTGCGCGACGCGGCGCCAAAGTGGTGGTCAATGATCTGGGTGGTAATGCGGCCGGTGACGGTGGCGGCAAAGCGCAGCCGATGCAGTGGTCGAAGAAATCATAGCCAGCGGTGGCGAAGCGGTCGCTAGTGACGACTCCGTTATCGACGGTGACAAAATTGTTCAAACCGTAATGGATAATTTCGGTCGTATTGATGTAGTTATTAACAATGCAGGCATCCTAAGGGATAAAAGCTTTGCAAAAATGACCGAATATGTCACTCCGCTGGTGATTAAACTGTGCGATGAGAACAGCACTGAAAGTGGCGGGCTATATGAGGTCGGGGCCGGATGGATGGGCCGGTTACGCTGGGAACGTTGTAAGGGTATCGGCTTCAAAAGGGTATCGGCTTCAAGCTGAGCGATGGTTTCACTGCAGACGACGTCAACGAACAGTGGGGTCAGGTGGTCGACTTTACTGATGCAGACCACCCGGAGAACGGCCAGGATGCCATGATTAAAATGATGACCAATCTTGGCAACCGTTGACCGCCTGAATCCGGCAAGCAAACTACAACGCGCCACCACGATACTTAGCCAACTGCCTGCTTAGCGCAACCAGTTTACCCCGAGAATCCCAGATCTCGCCATCCTCCTCCATTAAGCCATTTATCAGATAGCGGGTTTTGAAACGACAGGTCAGGTCACCCGGCGCTGGCTTGGCCCGAACCTGTACGGTTAATTCAAGCGTCGGCACCCATCCCACCGCCCCATATTTGGAAAACGTCGTGGGTGGCACGCAATCAGAAAAGAAAGGCAGCGACATCACATCGGGTTCAGTGCCATCGCGGAAAAAAGCAAACAGCTCATGTTCTGGCCGATCAATCGTTTTCCCTCTCAACCATTCGGCGGTGGTGGCTGAAAAGAGAAGCTCCACCCGCTCATGTATCGCCATAAACCGAGGAGAGGTCCGGCAGGTATCCCTATTTATGACCGGAGGTTGATCCCCCACCCAGGTGGTGCCAGCGGTTTTATCCAAATCACCATAACTGGCTGTAAAACGGATTCTTTCACGTCCTTCCTGCATAAATCGCAAGGATCCGGTGGACACCGTATTTCCCTCTCGAATTACATCCACCTCCAACTCAACCGGCCCGGCAGCCGCCTTTTCAACGAAATGGCCAGTGATTGTCAACGGATCGGGATGCGACAGCGCTTCACGAAACGCTCTTGCCGCTATAGACATCATATATCCGCCATTCGCAATGTCTCCCACGCCCCAACGATTGCTAACCTGCGCTGAAAAGCGCCCATCTCCTTGGGCCGTGACCTGTGTATCCTTCCAAAAATCACTCATACTGCTTCTCTATAACAACTCTGAATTTATAAACGCTACAATAGTGAAAAGAACCCCATGGGGTTGTGCGTGCGAGCCACGGACATAGTGAAGATGAAGGCCAGCAAGGCAGCAAAAAACGCCACAATACGAATCGTTTTGGTTTTACCCCGCTTCAGGGCTACCACACCCAACACTATATAGGCGATCAAAGCCACTACCTTTACTGTCAGCCAATCTTGCTGAATCGGATATTGCTGCGACATCACACACAAAACAATGGCACACAGTAACAAGAGCGTGTCATTAACATGAGGTAGAATCTTCACCCACTTTTTCTGCAGCATTCCGGAATTTGCCATCATCCAAAAACCCCGGATCAAAAATAATAAACCACTGATCACAGCGAACATCATGTGGCTGTGCTTGAATGCAAGATACATAGATTACCCCAGAGAGAGAAATGTCGTTTAACAAAACCGCATACGATAAGTTGATTCGGCCGGATGGGCAACCTCAATATGGTTGTTTTACCCAGTCAATGAAGGAAATTAACCACGCCGATTTCGATTATCGGACGGTTATGGATCGCCCCGCCTCCCGCCTTCAGAAACACTTTGGCCTGAACCAATTTCAATTCTTGACCGTGCAAAGTGATCGCTACGTGCTGGCATGCGCCATCGCCGATGTGCGATATGCCGCCACCGCGTTTATTTATCTGTTTGACAGCGAATCCCGCACAATGAGCACCCAGCGCTTTACACAACCCATGGGATTACGATGCCAGCTCTCCAACCAGCCTCACAATGGCCGTAGTTATTTTATCAAAGGTCGCAATCAGTTCGAAATTATTGCCACCGATGCACCCAACCAGTATCACCTTACCGCCCGCCTCAACAAGCAGATTGCCGTCGACTTGGTACTGACACAACCCGAACAGCTTCAGCCTCTGGCGGTGTGTACCCGCGCGGGCTACAACGGTTGGGCTTTTACAGAAAAGCTTACCGGATTAACTGCTTCCGGCGTTATCGCCTGGGGAGGCAGAAACATCACTGTGGAAAGTGATAATTTTCTGGGTAGCAGCGACTGGAGTTGTGGCTATATGCGCCGCGAAACGGCATGGAACTGGGCGAGCTTATGCGGCACCGATAATGCCGGGAGAACGGTTGGCCTCAATCTGGCAGCCGGTGTAAACGAAACGGAATATAACGAAAATGGTTTCTGGATCGATGGAAAACTAAATCGTGTGGGCCCGGCTATTTTTCAGTTTAATCGATTTAACCGGATGCAACCCTGGACGATCACGACTGAAAATAGCCAAGTAGATCTGAAGTTTATTCCGGAAGGAAATTTTAATGAAAAAGTTAATGCGGTTTTCGTCGCGTCCAACTTCAGTCAGTTACCGGGTAAATATTCTGGCACACTGACCTGCGATAGCGGCAAAAAAATAGTGCTGGAGCGTGTAACAGGGTTGGCTGAAGACCATTACGCCAAGTGGTAGCCTGCAGAAAAAGAAAAGCCGCGTTGACAACTAACGCGGCTTTTCAACCGTGGCTGCCGAATTATTTAACGGTATAGATAACCCGTAAACCTTCCGTCACTCCGGCCGCATCGATATACCCGATGCTATCTTCGTTTTCCAGGATTACTTCAACCACTTCTGCTTCGTCAAAATACTGCTTGGGTGGTTTACCCTTACCGGTGAAAATTAATCGAGACCAATAGGCGTTCAGCTGAGCCGGATCTTTATCAATTACCTTATCGTAAAAAATAGTTCTTATCTCGCTGCCTTCTGACACATCGACCGGAGTAAGACTGGCACCGCCGATATCGTTACGCTTGCCCAGATACACCTGTTGTATTTCCGAAGCGGAAGCTTGCTGCACTGCAGACGCAGAATTAACCACAACAACGACCTCAGCAGATGCAAAACCAGCAGCTATCAAAAAACCAACTGCACCAAGCGCTCTTCCTATTTGAGTTTTAACGTTCATATCCATTCCCCCTTAAAATACAGCGTCGACTGAGAATGAATAAATCGCCGTGTGATTACCCACAGTGGCGCGATTGGTCGTGTCGGTCTGACTGAACAGGCCGATACCAGGCGCACTACCGTACGTTGGTGTGACACCTAACGGTCCTCCCGGAACGAACCCCGTCATGACCTCGTTTTCACCGAATCCTTCGTAAAAGGCGACTTCACCTTTCACTTTTACCCGACTGGAAAGATCGTAGTTGAGACCCAGGGTGTAGGATTGCTGTTGCCGGATCAGGCCCGATATACCATTCCTGAGCTGCGTGTTAATTGCAGCGTATTCAGCGCCAGTAAGACCCACTCCGGGAATGGTGGTCGCCGCCAAGGGGCCTGCCAATGCCGTATCCAGCGTATCGAGATACGCCATTTGGGTATGGAACTTCTCGTCGCTGTCACTATCAGTGTAGGTTTTGGCGAACGTCAAATGTGGCATCCACTTACCGAATCGGTAGCCTACGGTAACATAGCCACTATCACCAGCGGGCTGAAAAATATTTTCGACCTGGAGATTGGCAATTTCACCCATCACAAGCAATGATCCATTGTCGTAGGAAATTGCACCAGACAAATACTCAACTTTGTGATTATCCAACCCAACGGATGATATTGTAGGTGCGGTGCCCAGAGCTGGTGCCAAGCCCGCGATGCCACTACCAACAGCAATTGCGCCATTTATACCGTACAACAGATCATATCCGGGATCACCCTCGACACCCAGATCCGTCAATTGCAATTTGGAAGTACTGTAGGCCACGCGGAAGGTGAAGTCCGATACGTCGGCTTGCGTGACAAAAGACCACTGATTGTTATTAGTGAAAGACGCATTCAGCTCTTTCGTGTATCCGCTGGTGCTACCACCATATAATTGAAACGTTACATTCACCGGCCCGACAGCCAAATCATAGAAAGCGGTTAAACCGTCAGTCTCGGTAATCGGAAGATTATAGAGTTCAATCGGAGGTCTAACCCATGGATAGGCATAACCTACATCCAGGTATTCCGACATTAGATAATAAGGGAGACGGGTACGCCCCAAGCGCAATTTAAAATCGTCTGTAACTTCGTAATCCAGATAAGCCCAGGTCGCTTCAACGTTGTAATCGTCCAGCCCTTTGCTGGTAAGCTGACCGGTCGCCGAAATGTTGTCGCTAACTTCGAAGGTCATCTGAACACCGAACTTGGTGACCGAGGAAGAATTGTAATCGTCACCAATTCCATTGCTGGTCAACACAAGATCATCGCCGTCATTCGTGGCAAAACCGCCGGAGAAAAATCCATTGATTTTCAAACGATCGGACTGATCGGCCATGCGGGTTCTGTTTTCTTTCACGGCAGCTCTGGTGCCTTTAAGGCGATTTTCCAGGCGTTTAATTTGCTGTTCTTGTTGCTCTAGCCTGCTCTCCAGTTCTGCGGTGGTTGCGGCTAATACCGTCGCACTGGAGAAGCATAGAGTGAAGGGCAACAAGGCTAAGGTCGCTTTCTTCTTAACCATTGGTGATTCCTTTAGTTTGTGTCGACAAAAATCCCAGTTATTACCGAAAATGGACTGGCAGCATGGTAATAACAATGAAAGACCTCTGCTGTCTATCCAAGAATAGGCCATATAGCGACAACATCCAAAAAAATCACAAAAAATAGGCCACAACCTTATGATTTAATGAAGAAACACCTCAAAAAGCTCATTTATTAATCAGAATAAACAGTCATAGAACGCCTGCAATTTAAGCTTTAAGGGTGTTTTCTAGGGTTATTAATCAGACAAAAAAAATGCCCGCTGGGAGGCGGGCAAAGGGAATGCCCGATGAGGTCCGGGCGAGAAAGTACGTTTCATTCAACAACAGGATCGGTCGGCACAACCAAATTCTGAGGCGGGATAAGCATTTCCATCACCACCATGAAAAGCAGGTTACCAACTATTTTTAGAATAAACATACTAAACGGGATCCCGGACTGACCCACACCTCAATACGTTAGCCGATTTCGTCTAAAGCCACTCTCGGTTCAACCACATCAACTCTGCGTCGATACGTTCAATGCAATACTGTTCGATATCGGACAATCGTTTTTCCAGCGGCGGGCGGGCATTCCCCACCATCACCAGCGCCATACCTGCACGTTGCCATTCATCCAGAAAAGCGACCTCAGCAATGGAGACATTAAATTGATTGTGAATTCGATCTCGCACCCGATTTATAATCTGGCGTTTTTGTTTGAGGGACTGACTGTAGGGAATATATATTTCGAATTCTGTATAAAGAATTTGCGTTGAAGTCATTTATAAAAGGCGGCTTTGAGCCTGCGAACCAAGGTCTAGAAGAACGATCTGCTGTTCAGTCAGGCCTAACCTAAGCACCGAACAATAATCGGGTCGGTAGTTTACTAGCTTAACATCGCCCCGGATACTGCCGACGACAACATTGAGCACCATAAAATGAGTTACGATGATCGTAGGCGTTTGAATGGCTCTGATAGAGTTCAGGATGTTATCACGCCATCGGTGCAAACCCTCTTCCAGTTGCGGCCATTTTAAATGAGAGCTTGCCCGTAACCAGTCTAGCCGCTTTTCCAAAGGCACCAGCGCTGGCGTAGGAATTTCACAAAAGTTGTTATCAATCGTAACCGGCAGATGCAGCGCTTTACATAGGGGGCTTGCCGTTTGCCGAGTACGCTGCATGGGGCTACTGATTATGCTCCGGATCTTTTCCTGGCGTAGGACCGGGACTAGACCCAGTGCTTGACGAGTTCCCTCCTCGCTTAATCCGGGGTCAGGGTTTTCTTGCCAGCTAGCGGCGGCCTGGCCATGGCGAATACATAAAATTTCAATCATCTGCCAAGGCTAGCTTAACGGAACTTTCAATAGAAGGGCTTTGCTTATTTAAAATTGCCAGTTGTAACTGAACTCTACGAGATACGCCGTAATTTCTGACGTAAAGGTTAATCCGGCATAAGGGTTATATAAAAAGTTGGTTAGCTGATCCTCACTGTTTGCGTTAGTGCTGCTTCCTGCAGGCACATTAGCTTCAGTGTGGTAATAGCCCAACGCAAAATCAAAGTGCTGTTCTTTTTTCCAGTCATAGCCGAAGCCAATAGAATATAAATTCCCATCACCGATAGGCAATAACACATCCTGCTTGTGCCAGGGAATTGAGGATTTTCGAGGTTCCCAGCCCGCTCGCAGTGTTAGGCGGTCGCTATACTGATGCTCAACGCCAAAAGCAAAGTTCCATACGCTTTCGTAGTGACGCGGTATAATCAACTTATCGATATCAGAGTACTTGGGAGCGATCACGCTGGCCAGCCTGGCAAATTCCTGCGGCTCATCAAAGTCGATATGCAAACCGTCCCAAACTTCCCAATCGGTCCATTTTGCATCCATATTGAACTTCCACGCGGGAAGTATCTGAACACTGATTCCGGTAGAAAAGTGAGCTGGCGTTTTTAAGTTTACCCTCGCATCTCCGGTTTGTATGCCGACGCCATCCGGTGAGTTTTGTAAGCCGTTGGGCAGTCCCAGAAGCCGGACCAAAGAGGGAACATCACGATTTAAACCACCAAAGACCGCTTGCCAAGCGTCAGAATAAGTCATCCGATAGGAACCCTTCATTCGGTTCATGGCTTCACTCTCGTACACCATGCCCCAGGTCAACCAAGATGTCGGCTCCCACAGCAAACCAAATGAAAAGGTCGTGCTGAGCCCGGTTTCCACATCCACACCTCCAAAGTAGCCGCCTGATCAAACGGGCCGAAAGCCCCTTCGCAAGCGCTCAAGCCCAAGCAATTGGCTTGCGAACCCAGCTGCTGCAACAAATTATCGACCACAGCAAGGGCTACGTTGGGCACCCGCAGATCGGTGAAAGCTGAAATGCCTTGGTAGGAAAAGTGGATACCCGCCCCAATCGACCATTCGTCGTTTAACTTGAAGCCAATGGTGGGAGAAAAATAAGTAATGCGGGTAAGCGCCATCTCGCGCCCCATGAATCGCCCCGGGTTATCCTCGTTTCGGCCATAACCGGCGGCCATAGGCGAGTACGCGGCTGTCCCTATTGTGTAATTGGCCCCTTCCGGAGCAAAAGAAGCGCCGCCCGTGGGCACCACCAAAAAATCAAGAGGCCATTCGGTTCTTCCACCCACAAAGGGGACTTTCAAATAAATGCTATCTGCCTGACTACGGGTGTTGTCAACGGAGTCGTCGTATCCCCACTTATCAATCTCTGCCTGTGCCTGTGGTGAAAAATGCCCAAACTCTACATCGAAGTTGAAACTGGCCGCAGCGACTTTAAAGAGGGCTTCGCGACCTTTTAAGCGCGCCAGGCCAGCAGGATTAAAATGGATGGAATCCACGCCTGGTGGATCTGCAGTGACTGCGTTGCCCAAAGCCAACGCGATAGGGTTGCCAATCGTCAGGTTATTCACCAGTTCGCCATAGCTCAGCTGAGGGCCAAGCAAAAAACAGGTTACAAGAGTACAACGTAACCAACAACCAGGGCGCTGGCTCTCAAATACCGTCAACATGAAGTCCCTCAAAATGTCCTGAAGCACCTTGCGATCGTGCCCCGGCACTTTATACCGTTGTTTTTATTAGTGATTATTATTATTAATCGTTCGGCTCTGAAGCATGCCTGCGTACTGACACGCCAGCAAGTGAGACATTTTTTAATATTTGTCTAGTCTATGCCAGCTACGATCTTTTTCAAGCGCTTTTTTACAGGCCAAAAAACAGTCCATAAAATCGAACTAATTCAATAAATTAAAGTCTTTTTTAGACAAACTCACAGTGACTGGTTGGGGATAGGTTACACTTAGGAGTACTCAACGACAGATCATGCTTGATCTTTAGCCGCGTGCCGTAATATGGTGAACGCATACAAAGTTATTTTGTTTATTTCCCGGCCCTGTCTGACGTGGCTGAAAATTATTGGTAAAAAGATGAATTTAACCCGTAATACTTTGCTCTCATCCTTCACTCTTGCACTAGCGTTCGCTCTCTCAGCCAACCACTCTTTTGCAAATATTCCTGAATACCACGACCTGGAGCCGAACCGCGCTCAACAAATTACCTCCGTGCGGATACTGGAAGGGGTAAATCGCTGGCATTTACGCAAACATCAGCTGGATAACGCCCTGTCTGAGGAGTTTTTTGACCGCTATATTGAAACCCTGGATTCAGGTAAAGCCTATTTTCTGGCGTCCGATATACAGGCATTCGAGCCTTACCGGGACCAATTGGACGAAGCCCTCCAGAGCAGCGATCTGAAGCCGGCGTTCCAAATCTTTAACCGCTACCAAGAACGGATTTCTGAGCGCCTGAAATACACTATCTCCTTAATACAGAAAGGCATCAAAAACCTGGATTTCACCATTGATGAAACCTTGGAGCGCGATCCGGACAAAAGCCATTGGGCAAAAAATGAAAAAGAGTTAAACGACCTTTCCCGCCGCAGGCTTAAAGACACCATCATATCGATGCGCTTGATGGGCAAAAAAGATAAAGACATCGAGAAAACACTGAAGAAGCGTTATACAAACCAGCTCAACCGGGTGAATCAGGCCAACAGTGAAGACGCCTTCGAGCTCTACATGAATGCTTTTACCCAAATATACGATCCCCATACTCAATACTTTTCACCCAAAGTGTCTGAAAATTTTGACATTAATATGAATCTGCAGTTAGAAGGCATAGGTGCCGTATTACAAAGTGATGAAGAGTTCACCAAAGTCGTCAGCCTGGTCACCGGTGGTCCGGCGGAAAAAGGCCAGGAACTAAAAGAGGCCGACCGGATTATTGGTGTCGGGCAAAGCCGCAATAAAATCGTGGACGTGGTCGGCTGGCGCCTTGATGAAGTCGTACAACGTATACGCGGAAAAAAAGGCACCACTGTCTTTCTGGAAGTCATACCTGCCAGTTCAAAGAGCGATTCCGATACCCGGGTCGTCAGCATCAAACGAGATACCGTGAATCTCGAAGACCGGGCAGCTCAGTCGGACACCATGGAAATAGAAACGGAAGAAGGCCCGAAAACGTTCGGCGTCATCAACGTTCCCGCATTTTACGCCAATCTGTCCTGCCAAAAGCATTCCGGAGACAACTGCCGTTCCACTACTCACGATGTCAGCGAGCTTATCAAGAAGCTAAAGGCCAAAAAGGTCGACGGGCTGGTCGTGGATTTGCGTAACAACGGTGGCGGCTCTTTAACCGAAGTGAATGACTTGCTTGGACTTTTTATCAAAACCGGCCCTACTGTACAGATAAAATCGTCGAGCGGTAATGTGGAAGTGCTGGAAGATGACGACCCGAGTGTGCTGTATGACGGCCCGCTGGCAGTAATGGTCAACCGTCTCAGTGCATCGGCTTCCGAAATATTTGCCGGTGCAATTCAGGATTATCAACGCGGCATCATTGTCGGTGACCGGACCTTCGGCAAAGGAACAGTGCAATCTCTACAACCCCTTAACTATGGCTCCCGCGGAGACCGCCTGAAAGTTACGATGGCTAAATTCTATCGGGTATCAGGCGTCAGCAATCAACATGCGGGCATTGTTCCCGACATAGAATATCCAAGCCTGATTGACCACGAAGAGATCGGTGAAAGCTCCTTGCCGAACGCGCTGCCTTCCGATCAGATTCGTCCGGCCCGTTACTATCACGATACGGAGCTCGAATCTGCCCTGACCTTCCTGCGTGCAGCCCATAACAAACGGGTGGATCACAACCCTGAATTTCAATACGTACGTGACCAAATGGCGAGCCTGGAAGTGGTACGCAATAAAACCGAAGTGAGCTTGAATTGGAAAACACGCCAACAGGAAAAGGAAGACCTGGAACAAAAGCGCCTGCAAATTGAAAACAAGCGCCGCAGCGCCAAGGGCGAAAAGCCTTTCAAGGACATCGAGCAATTAAAGTCTGAAATGGAGTCCGAGTCTAATGAAGAGTCAGCTGCGGCAGGCAAACATGGAATCGAGATTGATTACGAGCTAAAGGAAACAGGTCACGTACTGGCAGACTTCATCGAGCTACACCTGCAGCAAACCAGAATGGCAGCTCAGTAATGCCATTCCAGCTTGATCACAGACTGGCAAATGACACCTATCCGGTACAGGACACCCCGGAACACCTGTTGCTGATGATGAACGAACGGCGTTACCCCTGGTTCATTGTCGTCCCCAAGGTGCCAAACGTAACGGAGTGGCATGAGCTGACCCGACGACAGCAAACGGATATCCATTTGTTTTGCGTCAAACTGGGTGAATCGATCAAGCAAGCCTTTAGCGTGACAAAAATAAACACAGCGGCGTTGGGCAACGTCGTCAGTCAACTGCATATTCATGTGATTGGTCGCCACCCGGAGGACGATGCCTGGCCAAACCCTGTCTGGGGATTCGCCCCTCCCGCCCAAGCAATGGATCAGGCGACAAAAGAACATCGGATTGAAAGCTTAACACGACAATTCAATCTGACGCAGACGTAGAGTTACCAGGGTTCCCCAGTTATCGCTAACTGACATTGCAAAGTAGACTTTCGGATTTGTAATACAGAACACGGACGGCAAATTTAATAATATGGGAAAAAATAACCGCCGTATGCCCCGACCGCCCAAACAACTGCAAGCGCTTTTCGTTGTAGTTACCTTTTTACTTTTGACCCCGTCCTTAGCATTCAGCTTAATTATCGACGACAGCCAAAGCGTTTATAACCTCTCCCCAAACCTTGAAATCCTCGAGGACTCCGACAACTCTATCCGCATCTCTAATTTTCTGCGTGATCCGGACCAATATCCCTGGTTCCGGGTATCGGATACCGTACCGAATTTTGGATATAGTAAGAGCAGTTATTGGTTTCGAGTAAAACTCAGCAATCGCCACCCACTCCGCACAGAATGGCTGCTGGGGATCGACTATCCGATGCATGATTATCTGGATATTTATTATGTTCATAATAAATCGATTCTTCAGTCATATCATGTTGGCGAC
Organism: Ketobacter sp. MCCC 1A13808; assembly: GCF_009746715.1. NCBI lineage: Bacteria > Pseudomonadati > Pseudomonadota > Gammaproteobacteria > Pseudomonadales > Ketobacteraceae > Ketobacter > Ketobacter nezhaii. The sequence goes on along the minus strand of NZ_VRKW01000005.1, from coordinate 212,846 downwards.
CGGCTCCCCCATGAACATCGCCCGATTGACCACCGCAACTTTATATTTCCATTCGTAATGGAAAACAGCGCATCCGTGGAAGTCTATATCCGTTTAAAAACAGAAGGCACGGTCAAAATGCCGCTTTACCTGTGGGAAGAAGCGGAATTCATCAAATCGGATCAGGGGTTTATGTTGGGCCAGGGTTTTTATATTGGCTCAATGTTTATCATGTTCTTCTATAACTTTTTCCTGTTTTTCGTGGTCCGCAACCGCTCTTACCTTTTTTATATTATGTACATTCTCTGCCAGGTATTTGCGTTTGCCATATGGCGTGGCTATGGCTTTCAATATCTTTGGCCTAACTGGCCAACCTGGAATCAGATATCCACTATCTTTTTCCTTGGTGGCACCATCACGTTTGCCATGCTGTTTTCGATTTTCTTTTTGGAAGCCAGGCGGTACCTGCCACGGATGTTCTATCTAATGTCGGGAATATCCCTGTTCGGCTTAGTGCTGCTGTTACTCAGTTTTGTAGCGCCCTATTCGGTGCTAATCAAATATGCTATGTATGGGCTTTTAATTACTATGCTGGTGAATTTAATAGCCGGAATACTGGCCTGGAGAAAGGGTGCCCATGTCGCCCGGTACTACACTCTGGCCTGGCTGATGGTTGCTAGCGGATTCAGTTTATTCGCACTCAATTATACCGGATTGATCCCCAGTAATTTCATTACTGAAAATGCCGGGCAGATCGGTTCGGCAGTGGAGGTTGCCCTCCTGTCAATGGCGTTCGGCAGCTTCTTTACCGAAGAGCGCCGCGCCAAGTCTAAAGCACAATCGCAACTACTGGAAAAAATGCGCGAAGCCTATAAAGCCCAAGCCGCCAGCACCGCAAAGAGTGAATTCCTGGCCAAGATGAGCCATGAAATACGCACCCCGATGAACGGCGTAATCGGAATCGCCGAGCTACTGCGTGAGACGGACTTGAGCAAAGAGCAAAAACGCTACGTGGACACCATCTACAATTCCGGCAACGCGCTATTGCACCTGATCAATGACATACTCGATCTTTCCAAAATTGAAGCCAAAAGAATGGACCTTGAAAGAATTGCGTTCAATCCTCATGATCTGATCGAAGAGTGCTTATCGGTGTTTCAGAGCAAAGAGCTTTCAAGCAATCTGAGCTTTTATACCCGGGTCGCCAAGGACATACCGTCTGTGCTGATCGGTGATCCGACCCGCTTACGGCAGGTCCTTCTCAATTTGATGAGCAACGCCGTGAAGTTCACAAAGCACGGCAGTATCGGTATAGTCTCCACGATCGAAATGCTGGAGAACAACCGAATCGAAATACGCTTTCAGGTGAAAGACACCGGCATCGGTATCTCAAAAGATATCCAGCAAAATCTGTTTTCTCCTTTTACTCAAGCCGACAGCTCCACCACCCGGCGCTATGGAGGTACCGGACTCGGGCTCTCTATCTGCAAAGAGCTCGTTCACATTATGCAGGGGGAAATCGGTTTAGAAAGCGAATTCAATAAGGGATCGACTTTCTGGTTCACCTGCCGTTTCGAAGTCGGCAAACTCACCGATATGCCACCAGATAGCCAAGGGCCCGTTACCCAGCCCAAAGAAGAGCATCAGGAAAAGCTGGACATCACCATATTAGTCGCGGAGGACAATGAGGTGAACCGCGTGGTAGTGAAAGGACTGGTTAACAAACTGGGATCTAGAGCCAAGTTTGCCACCAACGGCATGGAAGCAGTCGCTATCTACAAGGTCGAACATGATCAGATTGATGCCGTATTGATGGACTGTGAAATGCCGGAGATGGACGGCTACGAAGCGACGCGGGCAATACGCGAGTTCGAACTACACAATCAATTAACCCGCAAGCCGATCATCGCAGTCACAGCCCATGCTGTGGGCGAATCCAGAGAACTGTGCCTGCAAGCGGGTATGGATGAGTATATCACCAAGCCTATTCGTCTGGATGCAATGCGTCAGAAAATCAAACACTGTATGCAGGAGGGGAATTCAGCTTCCTGATGCGGCGTCTCCGGTTGCAGAAAACTGTTGATCAAAACGGCGTAACAAACCAATTACCGGGTCAGCATATAACGCATTCGTTTTGAAATATTCTTCCGCCATCGGGGCAATATCACAGCGGGCCGGAAGCTCATGCTCCCCTTCAATAATGGCTCTGAAGCGGGCAATGAAAACCCATTGAAGCCACTGATGAAACTGCATGGTGTCATGAAAAAAAGGGATTTCACTTTCAAATGCTTGTGCTGGTGGCATAGTTGCCTCCCACAAATCAAGCGCCTTCAACTCCGTTTCCAGATTCTTAATAATGGATAACAACAATTCCCGGTCTATCATCAAGCGTTCCTATGTATGTCCGGATTCGGGTTTAGTGATACACTTCATGCTGCCACGTGACACCTTAACCCAAATCAACCCGGCTATGAGGAATTACATGAAAAAGCACCGTCTCAGAAGCGCTTTGGTTTCAGGTATTTGCCTGATGGCAGCATCGCTGTCTGTAGCAGAAACCCTGAATCTGCAGCGAACCTATGAGTTAGCATTACAAAATGATCCGCAATGGGCCGCCGTTAAAGATCAATATTCTGCCAATCAACAGGTCATTGATCAGGGACGTTCCACTATTTTGCCCCAGATAACCCTGAGGGGAAATGTAGCTAAGAACGAAGTGGAATACGATGGCTTTGGCGACGATAAATTTGACAGCAAAGGGTATTCTGCAGAAATTGTACAACCCCTATTCCGCCTCAACAACTGGCATACATTTAAGCGCAGTGAAGCCCTGAACAGTCAATTTGACGCGGACTATCACAACGACACCCAGGACTTCTATTTGCGGGTGGTTACCAGCTATCTTGAAGTATTGCGATCAAACGCAAATATGGAATATAGGAAAGCAGAGCAGGAAGCCATTTCGCGACAGCTCGAACAAAGTAAACAGCGATTTGACGTAGGCCTGGTAGCGATTACAGATGTACATGAAGCTCAGGCGGCTTATGATACCGCGGTCAGTGAGCGCATCAGTGCTGAAACTGAGCAATTTGTTGCCTTACGCCTGCTGGAAACGATTACCGGTGCCACCGTTGACGATGTCGTGGATTTGAAAGAAGATTTGCCGATTCTGCCGCCTGATCCCATAGATATAAATCAATGGCTGACAATTTCCATGGAACACAACGCCGCACTGCAATCAGCGATTTTTGCAGCTAAAGCCGCGGAACAGGACTACAAAGCCAAACGTGGCGACCATGCACCCACCGTTGATCTGGTCGGCGCTCATGCTTATGACAGTTCCGACTCCCGCTCGTTGGTGACCAGTACGACAAATCCCGATACAACGACTAATCGTATTGCCATTCAGGTGGAGTTGCCCCTTTATTCCGGTGGCAACACCAGCGCCAATCGACGCCAGAGTAAATACCAGTTTCTGGCATCGCAGGATGTCGAACGCCTTCGTCGACGGGAGGTTATACAGGACACAACCAATTTCTATCAATTGGTCATCGCCAATGTCGCCCAGGTAAACGCACGCAAGCAAAGCTCGCTCTCCGCCAAAGTCGCTCTGGATGCTACGCAGGCAGGATACGAAGCCGGCACAAGAACGATTGTGGACGTGCTGAATGTACAACGGAATCTATTCCAGAATGAGCGAGATTATGCCAATTCACGCTTTGACTATATTTTGAATGGGCTTCGATTAAAACGCGTTGCGGGCATGCTGACAGAACAGGAAGTTCTGGCTTTGCAGCAATGGATGAAAAATTCCTAACCGGTAACCGCTACAGCAATAAACAACCGCCGCAAGACAAGCACTTGCGGCGGTTGCAGGTTTAAATCTCCCTTCAAGGGTGCTATTTACTTCTTCGTTTGGCACCCCAAACCAATAAATCCTGATAGCCGGTTGGCAGCAAGCGCTGCAGGGTATCAATCACCCTCGCATCGGCTCCGATTAAAACTCGCGGTTTATTCTTTAATACGCCGCTTATAATAATCTGCGCGGCTTCGTCGGGCGTGGTGCGGGCTGCCTTATCGAACATTTTCGCCGCTTTGACCGGGTCCGACGTACCGGCTTTACCCCCATCGCCGAAGCGCCCGCTGCGGGCAATATTGGTTTTTATGCCACCGGGATGAACGCAAGTCACGTTGATATTATAACCCTCGATCGCCATTTCCTCCCGTAGCGATTCGGTAAACCCCTTCACCGCAAATTTTGCAGCATTGTAGGCGCTTTGAGTTGGCACCCCGATCATACCAAACACACTGGAAATATTAATAATGTGCCCTTCACCGGCGGTTTTTAAATAAGGTAGAAAAGCTTTGGTACCGTAGACCACACCCCAAAAATTGATGTTCATTAGCCATTCAAAATTTTCGTAACCCATATTTTCTACGGTTTCGCTCAGCGCTACGCCTGCATTATTAAATATCAGGTTCACCTGGCCCATATCAGCGACCACGCCCTCAGCCCAGGTGTAAACGGCTTCACGATCCGCCACATCCAGAAGCACGGCACTGACCTTAACGCCCATCGATGCCACCAACGCCTCTGTTTGGTCTAGACCGGCTTCGTTGTTATCTGATATCGCAACATGGCACCCCAACCCCGCCAACGACACCGCCAATGCTTGCCCAATACCGGAACCCGCTCCGGTGATGGCGGCCACTTTACCCCGCAAATTTTTCATCTGTTATTCCTGTGCTATGGCATTTAATGCATTTTAAAACGATAAAAAGGAATCTCTATTGCCTTGGCGCCGTCCACAAACAAAAAAGGCGCTGTTCATAAAGAACAGCGCCTTTTTATCACCTGAAATCAGCTTAACTTATTTGTCAGCATTTTCCAGTTGTTGCTTGATCAGATCACCGATGGTTTTCGGCGAAGCTTCCGCTTGATTCTGATTCAGGCTACGCATTGCTTCCTTCTCGTCAGCTACGTCTTTCGCTTTCACCGACAGGCTGATACCACGATTTTTGCGGTCAACACTGATGATGCGGGCTTCAACGTCATCACCTTCGTTAAGGTGCGAACGAGCGTCTTCAACCCGGTCACGACTCAATTCAGATGCTTTCAGTGTTGCCTCAACACCTTCTGCCAATTCAACAACAGCCGCTTTAGCGTCAACGGATTTAACCTTACCGGTAACAATCGCGCCTTTGTCATTGTCCTGTACGTATTGAGCAAACGGATCTTGTTCCAGTTGCTTAACACCCAGAGAGATGCGCTCACGCTCAGGATCTACAGACAGGATAACGGTATCGATCTCGTCACCTTTCTTGTATTCACGAACCGCTTCTTCACCCGGAAGATCCCAGGAAATATCAGACAAGTGAACCAGACCATCTATGCCGCCATCCAGACCAATGAAGATCCCGAAGTCAGTGATGGATTTGATTTTGCCGGAAATTTTCTGGTTCTTATCGAAGTTACCAGCGAACTCTTCCCAGGGGTTTGGTTTACATTGCTTGATACCCAGAGAGATACGACGACGCTCTTCATCGATATCAAGAACAATTACGTCAACTTCTTCACCAATGGAAACCACTTTAGAAGGATGAACGTTCTTGTTGGTCCAATCCATTTCGGATACGTGAACCAAACCTTCAACGCCTTCCTGCAGCTCAGCAAAACAACCATAGTCAGTCAGGTTGGTTACTTTCGCTTTTACGCGGCTGCCTTCAGGGTAACGCTGGGTAATTTCAACCCATGGATCAGAGCCCAGCTGCTTGAGGCCAAGAGAAACACGATTGCGCTCGCGATCGAATTTCAATACTTTCACCAGGATTTCGTCGCCCACTTCCACGATTTCGCTCGGATGCTTGATGCGCTTCCAGGCCATATCGGTAATGTGCAACAGGCCGTCGATCCCGCCCAGGTCCACGAATGCACCGTAGTCGGTAAGGTTTTTGACGATACCTTTGACTTCCATTCCCTCTTGCAGTTTTTCCAGCAGAGCTTCGCGCTCGGCGCTGTTTTCTGCTTCCAGAACTGCACGACGGGAAACCACCACGTTGTTGCGTTTCGCATCCAACTTGATGACTTTAAACTCGAGCTCTTTGCCTTCCAGGTGCAACGTATCGCGCACTGGACGAACATCCACCAAAGATCCGGGTAAGAAGGCACGAACAGATTCGATATCCACCGTAAAGCCACCTTTGACTTTACCATTGATAACACCTTTAACCACTTCAGAGGCTTCGAATGCCGCTTCGAGACGTTTCCATGATTCAGCGCGTTTCGCCTTTTCACGAGACAGTCGGGTTTCACCCCACCCATCTTCCAGTGATTCCAGGGCCACATCGATTTCGTCACCTACGACGATTTCGAGCTGGCCGGCTTCGCTGATGAATTGTTCACGGGGAATCACACCTTCGGATTTCAGACCCGCATATACAGTAACCCAGTCGTCGTCGATAGAAAGTATTGTGCCCTTAACAATGGCACCCGGGGTCATGTCCAGTTCTTTTAAGCTTTCTTCAAATAGTTCGGCAAAGCTTTCGCTCATGTTTTATAAACCTGTCATGTTTTGCTAACTGAGTTAGCATTTTCCGCCATACGCCACCAGCGCCGTACGGGTTATTTTAAAAGTGTCTTTCAAAGCAAGCTGGCGAGTACAGCGATGAAAAACGCGAAAAAAAGCGAATGAAAACCACCCTGAGGTGACTCCCCATACGCTTTATTCTTATATCCGGGACTATTTCCCGGCCGTTAACTTAGCTAATCAAATGTCTTTTATGCCATTGATTCCTTAGCAAAAAAATCTGAAACTAAGCCCTGAAACTGTTTAGTTTGCTACTTGGCGAGCCCTACACTCCTGGCATGATTCATTAATTCAGTAAATACCTCATCAATACTCATGTCAGTGCTATCAATTATAATAGCGCCGTTGGCAGGCACCAGTGGTGCCACCGAGCGATTGGTATCCTGCTCATCACGGGATTGTATCGCTGCTTGAAGGTCGGCTAAATTAGCACTCATGCCCTTATCTTGCAACTGTTTGAAGCGTCTTTCGGCTCTTTCCTGGCTGCTGGCGGTAAGATATATCTTCAGCTCAGCATCCGGAAAAACCACGGTTCCCATATCCCGGCCATCGGCAACCAAGCCCGGATTGTCCCGAAAATCATGCTGTCGCTGTAACAACCCCTGACGGACACTGGGTAACGCTGCCACGATGGACGCATTACGGCCCACTTCTTCTGTGCGAATATCCTTAGTGACCACATCCCCTTCCAGTATTACCTTGATCGGCTGATCCGGGTCATCCACCAGAAACTGCACATCCATATTCTCGGCCAGAATTTTCAGACTTTCTTCATTATCGAAGGAAACGCCATGATTACTTGCAGCCAACGCCACTAATCGATAGAGCGCCCCGCTGTCGAGAAGGTGCCAATTAAGCGACTGCGCCACACGTTGAGCAATGGTGCCCTTACCTGATCCCCCTGGCCCGTCTATCGTAATGACGGGCGAATTTTCCGGACTGTTATGCATCTTCGCTGCCTCCTGCTTCTGCGACATCGAGCTTCATACCCACTTTTCGTGACAGTTCAACGAAATTAGGGAAAGAAGTAGCTACATTCGCGCAGTTGTTAATCTTTATCTCACCACTTGAGCGCAGCGCCGCAACAGCGAACGCCATTGCTATTCGGTGATCCCCATGGCTTTCCACACGGCCGCCAGAGATCGGGCCTCCTTTTATAACCACGCCGTCCGGTGTCGGATCCGCCTCCACGCCTAAGGCGAGCAAACCATCCGCCATGACCTGTATCCGGTCGCTTTCTTTTACCCGCAATTCTTCCGCACCGGTCAATATCGTGGTGCCTTCAGCACAGGCTGCCGCCACGAACAACACTGGAAATTCATCAATCGCTAACGGTACCTGGTCCTGAGGCACACGGATCCCCTTTAGCGGCGCGTATTGCACACGGATATCCGCTACCGGTTCGCCCCCGACTTCGCGCTCATTGCTGACATCCAGGTTAGCACCCATCGCTTTGAGTATGTTGATTACTCCAATGCGGGTGGGGTTGATGCCCACATGCTCTAGCAAGAGGTCGGCCCCAGGAGTAATGCTGGCTGCGACCATAAAAAAAGCGGCAGATGAAATATCCGCAGGTACGTCAATATTCGTTGCTACCAGGGTTCCGCCACCCCGGACACAGGCCGTTGCCCCATCCACCTGCACCGGATAACCAAAGCCCTTCAGCATGCGCTCAGTATGGTCGCGTGTCGGAGCAGGCTCGGTAACCCGAGTCTCCCCCTTCGCATATAGGCCAGCCAATAATACGCAGGACTTCACTTGCGCACTGGCCATCGGCATTTTGTAATCTATGGCATTCAGCGTCTGGCTCCCCTTAATACGGATCGGGGGGGTTCCATCATCACCGGTTTCAATCGCTGCGCCCATTTCGCGCAATGGATTCGCCACTCGCCCCATGGGGCGTTTTGACAACGATTCATCACCGGTAAGCTCGACATCAAATGACTGGGCCGATAATAAACCGGACAATAGCCGCATTGACGTACCGCTATTGCCCAGGTAAAGCGGGCCGGGTGGCGGCATGAGCCCGTTAATCCCGACACCGTAAATTTTTACATGGCCCTTATTGGGCCCTTCGATGGTAACGCCCATATCGCGGAACGCCTGGAGAGTCGCCAGGCTATCTTCACCTTCCAAAAACCCGAACACTTCCGTGATGCCGTCAGCCAGAGACCCCATCATGATAGAGCGGTGGGATATGGACTTATCGCCAGGAACACGAATACTGCCGTTAACTACACCGCCCGGCCGGGCAGTGAACACAATGTTCTTTTCAGTCATAGTTCTACTATATGCACGTTTAGCTAACATTTTGGTGAAGTGATCCCGAGCCACTTTTGCACGTGTCATCGCGCCCAGCATGGCTTTGGAATCCTGGTCTTCTACCGCTTGTCTGAATCGCTGCAAACCCTGTTGAAACTGATCAACCGCGGCTAGTATCGCCTGTTGATTGGCTATGAAAATGTCATGCCACATAGTCGGATCGCTGGAAGCAATTCGGGTGAAGTCTCTGAAACCGCCGGCAGCGTAACGGAAAATCTGCTGATTTTCACCCTCTTTAGACAACGTATCAACCAGTGAAAATGCCAACAGGTGAGGCAAATGGCTGGTGGCCGCCAGCACTGCATCATGGTATTCCGCGTCCATTGTGACCACTTCAGCCCCCATGCACTGCCAGATTCTTGTAACCGTCTCCAGCGCCGTTTGGTCCGCGCCAGGCGCAGGCGTCAGGATCACCCTGTGATCACGGTACAAATCCAGTTTGGCAGCACCCACTCCGCTGCGTTCCGACCCGGCTATGGGGTGCCCCGGAATCAACCAGGGAGGCACTTCACCAAAGACGGTTTTTGCCGCCGCAATCACGTTGCCTTTCACACTGCCGGCATCGGTCACTATGGTACGACCATTGAGTGCCGGAGCCATCTTCCGAAGCAACGCTTCTGTCGCGCCAATAGGCGCCGCTAACAGAACGAGATCCGCTCCTTTGACCGCCGCTTCAAGATTGCCTTCCGCCGTATCGATCAACCCCAGCTCCAGCGCTTTATCACGGGTCGTCTGACTACGGCTACACCCAACCACTTCAACGCACAGGTGCTGGGTTTTTAGCTCCTTTGCAAAAGAGCCGCCTATCAAACCCAAGCCCACCACAACGACCCGCTGCAAAGGGAACATAACGTCCGTTTGCGTGCTCATAACACACGCTCAAGCGCTTGCAGGAAACGCTGGTTTTCAGGTTCAAGCCCGATACTAACCCGCAACGACTCCGGCATCCCGTAATTGGCAATCGGGCGCACAATAACCCCTTCTCGCAGCAAATTCCGGTAGATGGGACCGGCATCACCTTGAAAATGAACCACAATGAAATTCCCGGCTGAAGGAATATAATCCAATCCTAATGTTGCAAAGCCCTCGATTAATTGAGCCATACCCTGCTCATTGACCAACCGGCTCTTTTGCAGATACTCGGTATCGGATAGCACAGCGGTTGCAGCGGCCAGTGCGAAAGAATCCACATTGAAGGGTTGCCGGACCCGGTTCAGCACATTGGCCACCTGGGGATGCGAGACGGAATAACCGACCCTCAACCCGGCCAGGCCATAGGCCTTGGAGAAAGTACGTGTCACGATTAGGTTCGGGAATTGCTGCAAATAATTTAAACCATTCAGCACACCGCCTTGAGTGCCGACATATTCAATATACGCTTCGTCCAGCACCACTAACACATCTTCAGGAACTGATCCCATAAACTTCTCCCACGGTTCCACGCCAAACCAGGTACCAGTGGGGTTGTTCGGATTGGCGATGAATATAACGCGGGTATTTTGTGTTATTGCTGCTGCCATCGCCTCCAGATCATGCCCCCAGTTTTTAGCTGGAGTGACGATGGCTGTGGCGCCCACCGCTTGCGTGACGATGGGATAAACCGCAAACGCGTATTGAGAAAAAACGGCTTCTGTGCCGGGCTGCAGATAAGCTCGAGCGATCAGTTCCAACACATCGTTGGAACCGTTTCCCAGGGTTAGCCCGCTTTCCTGCACATTCAGTTTTGCCGCTAGCGCCTGCTTCAACATGAACCCGTTACCATCTGGATAACGGCTAAGCTCAGGCTTCACAGCATCCAGCGCGGCCAGAACCCGGGCTCCCGGCCCCATAGGGTTTTCGTTACTGGCTAGTTTCACGATATCGCGCACGCCCAACTCGCGGCCCAATTCTTCCACAGGTTTGCCAGGCACATAAGGCGTAAGTTGTTGTACACCAGGGGTCGCCAACGCGATGTAATCACAAGACATAGTATTCGAACTCTTAATTGTCGTTACGAGGGTTTAATCAGTCCTACAGGTTACATGCGCCTGATTAAAGCACCGCTTTGGGATAGGATCCCAGCTTTTTCAGATAAACAGCAATCTGTTCAACGCGCCCCATGGCGCCTTTTATCTGAGCGTCAGACTCATGCCCTTCGAAATCAATGAAGAATAGATAGGTCCAGGTTCCATCACGAGAAGGCCTGGTCTCCACCCGGGTCAACATGATTCCGGCATCATAGAACGGGGCCAGGAGTTCATAGAGAGCGCCCGGCTTATTTTTCATGGAGACAATCACCGATGTTTTATCTTCGCCGGAGGCAGGCACGTGCTCCCTGCCGACAATCAAAAACCGGGTTGTGTTGTGAGGGTTATCTTCAATATTGGTCGCCAGCTTTTGCAGGTCATAAATTTCGGCTGCGACTTCTCCCGCAATGGCAGCCGCGTTCCATTCACTTTGCAAACGCCGTGCTGCTTCGGAATTGCTACTGACCGCAACCCGGTCTGCATTCGGATAATGTGCATCCAGCCACTGCCGGCATTGTGCCAGTGACTGCTGATGAGAATAAATGCGGGTGATAGATTCTTGGCGTGTATTGCTACCCACCAACAGGTTGTGATGAATTCGCAGCTCAACTTCCCCACAGATTGTGAGAGTTGAATGAATAAACGAATCGAGCGTGGTATTCACCATCCCTTCGGTTGAATTTTCCACAGGTACCACACCGTAATGGGCACTGCCGGATTCCACTTCACGAAAGACTTCATCAATAGTGGCCAGTGGCGACGTTTTGACTGCATGACCGAAATGTTTTTGCGCTGCAGCCTGGGTAAACGTGCCCTCCGGGCCAAGATAGGCAATGTTCATCGGCTCTTCCAACGCCAGACAAACCGACATGATTTCCCGAAACAAGCGAGCCATCGACTCGTTATCCAGGGGGCCCTGATTTCGATTCATCACTTTACGCAGCACCTGGGCTTCCCGCTCAGGGCGATAGAATACGGCTTTTTCACCATCGCTGGCGGATTCCTGCTTTACATCGGCCACTTGCTGGGCATAACTCGCCCGCTTATTGATCATGTCCTGTATTTGCTGATCAATTTGGTCGATATTCTGCCGTAGTTTTTCCAGGTCGGGCTTGGACTCGGACATTATCCTGACTATCCCCTGCGTTTTACAAAATCTTGCATGAATTCAATCAGCGCATCCACCGCTTCCATCGGTACGGCGTTATACAAACTGGCGCGCATGCCCCCAACTGTCCGGTGCCCCTTTAGATTCAACAACTGGCGCTGCCCGGCTTCCTGCAGAAACGCTTTATCCAGCGCATCCTCTGCCAGGGTAAAAGGCACATTCATCCACGAACGATTATTTACGGCGACCGGATTAGTATAGAAACCGCTGCCATCTATATACTGATACAGCTTGTCAGCCTTGGCTTTATTCAGTTTCGCCATGGCTGCCACGCCACCCTGCTCCTTGAGCCATTCAAATACCAGGCCAGATAAATACCAGGCAAAGGTAGGCGGCGTGTTATACATAGAGTCATTATCACCGTGGACCTTATAATCCAGCATAGTCGGCGTGGCGGGCATTGCCTTCCCCAACAGGTCCTCACGCACAATAACGACCGTTATGCCGGCCGGTCCGATATTTTTTTGTGCGCCAGCATAAATCAAGCCAAAGCGACTCACATCCAGTGGACGGGACAAAATGGTAGACGAAAGATCCACAACCAGATCCGTTTCCACTTCCGGGATAAAGTCAAATTCCACACCACCAATAGTTTCGTTGGGAGTGTAATGTAGATAGTCCGCATTACCGCTAACCGACCAGGATTCAAACGCAGGAACGCTGGTAAACCGATTGTCCTCACCCGTCGCGACCACATTGACATTGCAGTATTTTCCGGCCTCCTTGATCGCTTTAATCGACCATTGACCGGTATTAACATAGTCTGCCTGGCCATGAATAGAGGCCAGATTAAGCGGCACCATAGCAAACTGGGTGCTTGCTCCCCCTTGCAGAAACAGTACCTTGTAGTTGTCCGGAACGGACATCAGGTCACGCAGGTCCTGCTCCGCTTTCGTGGCCATTGCGACCACCTCGTCGGAGCGATGGCTCATCTCCATTAGGGACAAACCGGAGCCACGAAAATCAACCAGTTCTTGCTGGGCTCTTTCAAGCACCGCTTGCGGCAACGCCGCCGGGCCGGCACAGAAATTAAACGCTCTGCTCATACTGCTTAGCTATCCTCGCCCTGGCCATCGTCTGCGCTATCCTTGTTTGCGTCACTTTCGCTTGCAGTGCCGCTTTGGTCCTGCTGTTCCGCTGCATCCGCACTGTTACTCGCGTCAATTTCATCATCCAGCTCGTCAACAACACCTTCGAGCTCTGCGATACGTTCCAGACCAACCAGTTTTTCATCGCTGGCAATCCGGATCAACATAACACCTTGTGTATCGCGACCTTGAATCGACACTTCTGACACCCGAGTACGAACCAGGGTTCCCTGATCCGAGATCAGAACGATTTCATCGGTTTCACAAACTTGCTTAGCCCCGATCAAAGCCCCGTTTCGCTCGCTGCACCGCATCGCGATCATGCCCTTGCCGCCACGGCCTTTAGTCGGAAAATCTTCGACCGCCGTGCGCTTGCCATACCCGTTCTCACTGGCAGTGAGAACCTGGTGCCCTGCTTCAGGAATAATAAGGGAAATCAAGCTACCGCCTTCCGGTAAATTAACGCCCCGCACGCCGCGGGCAGTCCTGCCCATGGCGCGCACATCTTTTTCAGCAAAGCGTATTGCCTTGCCTTCGGATGTCAGCAACATAATGTCTTGCTCGCCGTCCGTAATGGACACGCCCACCAGGCGATTACCGTCGTCCAGTTCAATGGCTATCAGACCGGAGCTGCGTGGACGGGAAAACGATTCCAGCTCTACTTTCTTAACCGTTCCATTGCTGGTGGCCATGAACACAAATTTACCGGATTCATATTCGCGCAAAGGTAGAATGGCCGAGATATTCTCGTCAGGGGATAACGGCAACAAATTGACAATGGGACGGCCCTTGGATTGACGGCCGGCCCGCGGAATCTGATAGACCTTGAGCCAATACACTTTACCCAGGTTACTAAAACAAAGAATGGTGTCGTGGGTGCTGGTCACCAACAAATGTTCAATGTAGTCCTCATCCTTCACCGAGGTCGCAACTTTACCCTTGCCGCCCCGCTTCTGCGCCTGATAGGTATCAATCGGCTGGGTTTTGGCATAACCGCCAGAAGACAAGGTAACCACCACATTCTCTTCAGGGATCAGATCTTCGTTGGTCAGATCAAGGCGCGATACAACAATTTCGGAGCGGCGCTTATCTGCATATTGGGCGCGGATTTCCACCAACTCTTCTCGGATCACCTTCATCAGCAATTCAGGGTCTGCCAGAATCGCCATCAATTCACCGATCAATTGCAGTTTTTCCTGATATTCCAACAGCAGTTTGTCGGTTTCCAGCCCGGTCAAGCGATGCAAGCGCATATCCAGAATTTCTTTTGCCTGAACCTGAGACAGATAATACAACCCGTCATCACGCATCCCGAAGTTGGCGTCAATATCGTCCGGACGGCAGACATCTGGGCCACCGGCACGCTCCAGCATGTCCAAGACGTTACCCGGCTTCCAGCCGGTCCCCATTAACCCTTCTTCTGCGTCTGCCCGGCTCGGCGACGATTTAATTAATTCAATTACCGGATCAATATTCGCTAACGCTACTGCCAATCCTTCCAGCACATGACCGCGCTCACGGGCTTTGCGCAAATCAAATACCGTTCTGCGCGTTACCACTTCACGACGATGGCGGACAAACGCTTCTACAATCCCCTTCAGATTCAACAATCGCGGCTGACCATCCACAAGGGCAACCATGTTGATTCCGAAAACGGTTTCGAGCTGGGTTTGGGCGTATAAATTGTTAAGCAGCACTTCCGCATTATCGCCACGGCGCACCTCAATAACGATGCGGATGCCGTCTTTGTCGGACTCATCACGGATTTCACTGATGCCCTCGATGCGCTTTTCTTTCACCAGCTCAGCGATTTTTTCGATCAAGCGCGCCTTATTCACCTGATAGGGAATTTCAGTGACAATGATGGTTTCGCGACCGTTTTTTTCGGTCTCTATGTGGGCCCGGGCACGCATATACATGCGCCCGCGACCCGTACGGTAGGCCTCAATAATGCCGGAGCGACCGTTAATAATGCCATAGGTAGGCAGATCGGGACCCTGGATATATTCCATTAACCCATCAATATCGATATCGGGGTTGTCAATGCATGCCAGACATCCGTCCACGACCTCGCCCAGGTTGTGGGGCGGGATATTCGTCGCCATACCAACAGCAATGCCAGATGACCCATTAATCAGAAGATTGGGAATCCGGGTCGGCAACACCGAAGGCATATGCTCGCTGCCGTCGTAGTTGGGCACGAAATTGACCGTTTCTTTCTCCAGGTCCGCCAGCAAATCGTGTGCTATCTTGGCCATACGAACTTCGGTATAACGCATTGCCGCGGCGTTATCGCCATCGACGGAGCCGAAGTTACCCTGCCCGTCCACCAGCATATAACGCAGGGAGAAAGGCTGCGCCATACGAACAATGGTATCGTAAACGGCAGAATCGCCATGTGGGTGGTATTTACCAATGACATCACCCACCACCCTGGCGGACTTCTTATAGGGCTTGTTAAAAGAATTGCTTAGCTCGTGCATGGCATACAGCACGCGCCGATGCACCGGTTTGAGGCCGTCACGCACGTCGGGTAGAGCCCGACCGACGATAACGCTCATTGCATAGTCAAGATAAGATTGTTTTAGTTCGTCTTCGATGTTGACCGGTAGGATTTCTTTGGCTAGTTCTGACATCGGGTTCCTGATCTAATGATGACGGCTAGAGCGAGGGCATTTCTGCAAAACAGAGGTGCCTGTTGCCATAGTGACCGGGGTAGGATCTGTCGTCGTTTTTGTCATTGCCCCTGACGGCTAGGATGCCGCTATTAAAGCTCCGAATAATAGCACAAAAGGCCCACTTTGAGCTAAGCTAAAACACCAAAATTCGTAGAAATATTACGCTTTTGCGTCTTTTAAAATCAGTGCAACTGCCGGTCGGCCATCAGGCTGGCAACGGAGTCTGCGGACGGCTTCTCTATCACCCCTTTTTCGGTGACAATAGCATCGATCAATTGAGCCGGAGTAACGTCAAAAACCGGGTTATAAGCCTGTGCATTTTCCGGCGCCATCCGCACTCCCTTCACCTCAAGGACCTCGTGCCCATCGCGTTCCTCAATGGGAATATCAACGCCACTTGAAATACTCAGATCAAATGTGCTGGTTGGCGCCACCACCATAAAGCGCACGCCATGATGCTTCGCCAGAACCGCCAGATTATAAGTACCAATTTTATTAGCGACATCACCATTCGCGGCAATCCTGTCTGCCCCTACGATCACCCAGCTAACCCGCCCCTGCTGCATCAGGGTTGCCGCTACAGAATCCGCCGTCAGCGTGACCGGAATACCATCTTGCATCAACTCCCAGGCGGTTAGTCTTGATCCCTGCCACCATGGCCTCGTCTCATCCGCAAATACCCGTTCAATCAGCTTTTGCTGCCAGGCACTGCGGATCACCCCCAGTGCGGTGCCGTACCCACCGGTGGCGAGAGAACCGGTATTGCAGTGGGTGATAACCCCGGGGGCTGGCATTTTGTAATGGGCGATCAAGCTGGCGCCGAGGTTGCCCATGGTATGATTCGCTGCCAAATCAGCTTCGTGGATGCGTTTCGCTTCCCGCAGTAATTGCACCACCGGATCTTCTTCCTGATTTAGTTTACTTAATATTTTCTGCATCTGACCCAAAGCCCAGAACAGATTCACTGCCGTCGGCCTGGATTGCGCCAGGGCTTCAAAATCTTCAGATAACGCGCGCATCCAATTGTCGCCCGACTGCTCAAGGCGGTTACGGGCAGCGATCACCACACCGTAAGCCGCAGTGATACCGATTGCGGGAGCACCGCGCACCACCATGTCCCGTATCGAATTTACAACCGCCTCGGTATCCGGATGGGAAATCCATAGTTCTTCCAACGGCAACGCCCTTTGATCTAATAACCATAGGGTGTCGTCACGCCACTCAATCGCATTAACAGTACGGGCCGACGCCATCATATGCCTCCGGAAAATCGGTTAGGGTGAATTTGATTCGGGCGCGCAGAACCGATCTAATAGCGGACGCTGAACCGGCAGCCTGCAACGCTGGCGGAATTATACGGTGGCACCGCATTTAACTCTACCGCAGAATCTTTTTTCACTCTGCCGCTAAAGCAGAGTAATATTGCGGTCCCAAAACATTGAACGGGGACTCATGATGTCTGAGAATGAAATCGTCACGACGCTGATTAACGCTCGCTGGATAGTCACGGTTAATTCAAAACGATCCATTCTGGAAAATCATTGCCTGGCCATCGACAAGGGCAAAATCGTTGCTATCGAGCCCCAGGGCCAGCATCGAATCTCTGCCCACGAGGTAATCGACCTGCCCCACCATGTGTTGATGCCGGGCCTGATCAATGCCCACGGCCATGCATCGATGTCATTGTTCCGGGGGCTGGCGGACGACCTGCCACTAATGGAATGGTTACAAAACCACATCTGGCCGGCTGAAGCACGCTGGGTGGACGAAGCCTTTACTATGGAAGGCGCGCAACTGGCCATGGCCGAAATGATTCGCAGTGGCACCACCTGCTTCAGTGATATGTATTTTTATCCTAACATCGTGGCGCGCTCCGCCGCAGAAGCGCACATGCGCTGCCAGATCGCGTTTCCTATTCTGGATTTCCCAACCAACTGGGCTGCTAACGCAGAGGAATATTTGCGTAAAGGGCTGCAATTACACGACGACTACCGAAATCATCAACTGATCAGTGTCGGATTCGGCCCTCACGCCCCCTACACGGTATCCGATGCACCTTTGATGAAAGTAGCGACTATGTCAGTGGAAACCAACATGCCGGTGCAGATACACTTGCATGAAACGGCATTTGAAGTTCAGGACGCTATTGAAAAAAACGGCGTATCCCCGATTCAGCGGCTCAATGAGCTGGGACTGCTGAACCCCCAGCTACAAGCTGTACACATGACTCAGCTCAGTGATGACGACATTGAATTACTGGCGCAAACCGGCACCCATGTTATCCATTGCCCGGAATCCAATTTAAAACTGGCCAGCGGTTTTTGTCCGGTTGAAAAACTACTAGAGGCAGGCGTTAACGTGGCTCTGGGCACGGATGGTGCTGCCAGCAACAACGACCTGGATATGTTCGGTGAAATGCGCACTGCTGCGCTGCTGGCAAAAGGCGTTTCGAAAAACCCCTCCGCCGTACCGGCCCATGTTGCTATCGAGCTAGCGACTATAAACGGTGCCAAGGCGCTGGGCATCGACGACATTACCGGCAGCCTGGAAACTGGTAAGTCAGCGGATCTCATTGCAGTGAACATGAATGACATCAGCTGTCAGCCGCATTACCATCTTGCCTCTCAACTGGTGTATTCAACACCCTCCAGCCAGGTGACCGATTCCTGGATTAATGGGCGACAAGTCATGAAACAGCGAACGTTAACCACCATCGACCAAGCCGCAGTACTATCCAAAGCTCATCTGTGGCGGGCGCAAATCCAACAGGCCGACGAGACACTCCGATGAGCAACGTAGACCCCAAGGAAATCGCAAAATTCGAAGCCATTGCCGACAACTGGTGGGATCCGGAAGGCGAGTTCAAACCCTTGCACGACATTAATCCGCTGCGCTTAAACTACATCAACCAACGCACAGCGCTCGCAGACCAAGCCGTGCTAGATGTCGGGTGCGGTGGAGGCATTCTCAGTGAAGGTCTTGCGTTTCGTGGTGCCAAAGTTACCGGCATAGATTTGGGAGCAGCAAACCTGCAAGCAGCGCGCCTGCACAGCGAACAGCAAAACCTGGATATAAACTATCAAGACATTGCCGTAGAAGAGCTCGCCAGACAGCAGGCAGGACAATTTGATGTGGTCACCTGCATGGAAATGCTGGAGCACGTGCCGGATCCATCAGCCATCGTCCAGGCCTGCGCCACCCTGGCAAAACCCGGCGGCCATGTTTTCTTTTCAACGATTAACCGCAACCCAAAATCCTATCTGATGGCCATTGTCGGGGCTGAGTACGTGATGAAACTGGTGCCAAAGGGCACTCACGAATATTTAAAATTCATTAAGCCTTCAGAGCTGTCAGCCTGGGCCAGAGCGGCTGGGCTAGGTGTCAATAGTCTTCATGGCATGAGTGTGAATCCGGTCACGATGGAATTTAAAATCAGCAATGACGTCGGAGTGAATTATTTTTTATATTGCAGCAAATCCAATTGAGAATTAAATGACGATATTCAGTAAACCGCAAGCCGTGTTGTTTGATTTAGATGGCACACTGGTCGATACCGCGCCGGATTTCGCACGGGTGCTAAACACACTGCGCCAGGATCATCAAAAGGATGAACTGGCCTATGAGATGATTCGCAGCCAGGTGTCCAACGGCGCCCGCGCACTCACAACGCTGGCCTTCGGCGATGCGGATACCAACCCGGACTTTGATACTCACTTGAGTGCCTTACTGGAACGCTATCTGGAAGGGCTAGCCGAGGAATCCTGCCTGTTCAGCGGTCTCGACACCACACTGGCCAGCTTGCAGGAGAACCATATAGCCTGGGGCATCGTTACCAACAAGCCCAGCCGCTACACTCTACCCCTGCTTAAGGGCCTGAAGCTGGAGCATGGTTGCGCCGTGGTCATCTGCCCGGACGATGTTACTCACCGCAAGCCCCACCCGGAACCCATACTGAAAGCCTGCGCCGCTATCGGCGCGGACCCTGCGCAATCGGTTTATGTGGGTGATCACGCGAGAGATATCGAATCCGGACGTCGCGCGGGCTGCTTTACCATTGCCGCAGGCTGGGGCTATCTAAACGATGGCGAGACAATAGAGAGCTGGCAGGCTGACCTCGACTGCGCAACACCCGCTGCTCTCAATCACTGGCTCAACCAACAACTGCTTCGTTAGCACCTTTTGCTCACTATTTGTTAAACTATGAACCTGCCCACCACGTATAGGAGCCCGCATGCCCGCTCAACACCACCTTTATCAAGCCCCCGCACACCTATTGCAGGATAAAGTCATTCTGGTGACCGGCGCGGGTGATGGCATTGGTCGCGCGGCTGCGCTGAGCTATGCCCGTCTAGGCGCCACCATCGTATTACTGGGACGCAGTGTAGAAAAGCTGGAAAAGGTTTACGACCAGATCGAACAGGAAGGCGGCAAACAACCGGCGTTGATTCCTCTTAATCTGGAAACTGCCAGCACGGTTGAATACAGCCAGATAGTTCAATCCATTGAGCAGGAATTCGGGCGCCTGGACGGGTTATTATTAAATGCAGCCATCCTGGGCGACTTACGCCCACTTGAATACTATCCGCTGGATCTGTTTTCCAAAGTAATGCAGGTCAATGTGAATGCGCAATTTTTACTGATCCGCACACTGATGCCTTTGCTACGCGCTGCTGAAACCGGATCGGTCATACTGACAACGTCTTCTGTGGGGCGCGTCGGGCGCGCAAACTGGGGTGCGTATGCGGTTTCTAAATTTGCCGTGGAAGGCATGATGCAAACACTGGCCGATGAATTGAAAAACACCAGCAAAGTGCGAGTAAATTGCATTAACCCCGGCGCCACCCGAACCAATATGCGGGCCAATGCCTACCCCGCTGAAGATCCCGGCAGCCTGAAAAGTCCCGAGGACATAATGGGCCTCTATCATTTTTTAATGGGTAACGATTCAGCCGAGGTCAGCGGACAATCACTGGACGCGCAGCCGAAATAACGCATCCCTTGCAGTCAACAAACCAAAAAGCCCGGAGCAAATTGCCCGGGCTTTTTGTATAAAGCGAAGTTGGATATTACTGGCGATTAATATCGTCGACGCCTCAAATACCCGCCACGACGTACTACTTTTTCGGTCGCCCTTTCGGAGCGGACCTTGGCACGACCATACAAACCGGTCCGCTTACGCAACTCCGCGCCACAGCTTTCTGCCAACTGGTCGATCAGAACCTTATCCAGTTCAAACCATTGACTTGCCTTCAAGCTACGTGGCAATTCGACAACCCCGTAACGCACCCGGATCAAGCGGCTTACCTGTACGTTCTGAGTTTCCCACATACGCCGCACTTCACGCTTACGGCCTTCGCGGATCACAACGTGATACCAGTGGTTGCTGCCCTCACCGCCAATATCTTTTATTTCATCAAAACTCGCCTTGCCATCTTCAAGCATAACGCCTTCTCGCAGCGCTTTCAGGCTGTCTTCGGTAACCTCACCACGGACGCGGACCGCATACTCTCTTTCAATATTGGAAGAGGGGTGCATCATGCGATTCGCCAAGTCACCGTCGGTAGTGAACAACAACAAGCCCTGGCTATTGATATCCAGACGTCCGATCGCCACCCATCGCTGGTCTTTCAGTTTGGGCAGGGAATCAAAGACAGTAGGACGTCCAGCCGGATCGGTCCGCGTACACACTTCACCTTCCGGCTTATAGTAAAGGATGACACGGCGGATGCTTTCCTCTTCCGTAGAGAACTCCACAATGCGACCGTCAACGCGCAACTCATCCCCCTCTTCGATACGATCACCCAACGTGGCAATACTACCGTTCACCGAGATGCGGCCTTCTTCGATCCATTCTTCCATCGCCCGGCGAGAACCTAATCCCACCCGCGCCAGAACTTTTTGTATCTTCTCACTCATTCGTTACAAAACTCATTAAATATAAGAGAGATAAGGCACTACCCCACCCACTCACAACTCACATATCAGTCGAATAAACAAACAACAATTAAATACAGTGTACCTTGCCTGGGCACCGGGGTTCGTTACGATTCGCAAGCTCACTGTTGCAAATCGTAATATGGCCGCGGGTTAGTGCCCGGTACGCGTATCCAGCTCCACTTCGCTTTCTTCAACACGCTCATTAGAACCTGTTTCGGCTACATCAGTATCCCTACTGGTTGCAGGTTCTTCCGGTGTTACAGATGCCTCACTATAAGCATCACTCACATCAACTTCTGAAGTCGCTCGGGACTCGGGTTCAGCTTCTGTTTCCGGATTTTCTTGCTCCATCAACGCATCCGTTTTGTCGATGTCTGTCACTTCATTGCTTTGCAGTGGCGGCATACCATCAAGCTGCCCACTCAGCTCGAGTTCGGCGTTGATGGTATCCAGGTCACGTATTTCTGCCAGCGACGGCAACTCGTCCATATTTTTCAGATTAAAATAGTCCAAAAAGCCACGCGTAGTGCCATACATGGCCGGACGTCCGGGCACATCACGGTGCCCGACCACTCTTACCCACTCTCTCTCTAACAATGTTTTCGTGATGTGAGTACTGACACTCACTCCCCGAATCTCTTCAATTTCACCCCGGGTAATCGGCTGCCGGTAGGCAATTAGAGCCAGGGTTTCGAGCAATGCCCGGGAATAGCGTGGTGGTTTCTCTTCCCACAGGCGGCTGACCCACTTACCGACGTCTTCTTTCACCTGAAAACGAAACCCGGTAGCTACTTCCTTCAACATGACGCCGCGCTCAGAATAAATCTGTTTCAGCTGCTCAAGTGCTTCTACCAGCATTTCTGTGGGCGGGCATTCCTCATCCAGGAATAACTTCGACAGTTTTTCCAGGTTCATGGGCTGGCCCGCTGCAAAAAGCGCACCTTCTATAATCTGAGTTACTTTTTCTTGTTCAAGTGACATCGTTGCCTTCGTTCTCTTGATCGCTCGCGGTGCTATCGGCCGCGCCAGGCTGCAGGTACTCCGGCAACGAAACATCCTCTTCGTTACGTTCCGCCAGTACTGGCCCTGATGCAGGCTCAAACACACTTTCGTTTACGGCGTTTTCATCCACCAGCTCCGGCTCGTCGTATTCCTCCACCTCATGAACAGCTTCGCGGGCTTTCACGTGGATTGAGCCGAATTCATCGCTTTGTACCAACTCTACCAACTGCTCTTTTACTAATTCCAATATCGCCAGGAACGTCACTACGACACCTAATCGACCCTCTTCGTACGTGAACAAACTGACGAAAGGAACGAACCGGTCATTACCTAAACGCTCCAATACCTGCGTCATTCGCTCACGGGTGGACAGCTTTTCCCGGCTCACCTGATGGCTTTCAAACATATCGGCGCGATGCAGAACGTCTTGTAACGCCAATAAAACCTCTTTCAGATCCACCTCAGGATGCGCACGCTCACGGTCATACTTTGGCGGTTCGGTGGTCACTATATGAATGTCGCGCCCTACCCTTGGTAGCACATCCAGATCTTCGGCCGCTTTCTTATAGCGCTCGTATTCCTGCAAGCGCCTGATCAATTCCGCACGAGGATCGTGTTCTTCATCGTCTTCATCTGGTTGCCGGGGCAGCAACATTCGCGATTTGATTTCCCCCAGCAACGCTGCCATTACCAGATATTCCGCAGCCAGCTCCAGGTTGAGACTCTTCATGATCTCAACGTATTTCATGTACTGAGTGGTAATTTGGGCAACGGGAATATCCAGTACATCCAGGTTCTGGCGCTTGATCAAATACAACAACAGATCCAGCGGCCCTTCAAAGGCTTCCAAAATGACTTCAAGTGCGTCTGGCGGAATGTACAAATCCTGCGGCAGCTTGGTAAAGGCTTCACCGTAAACCAGCGCAAAGGGCATCTCGCCTTGTTGCGGATGGAGTTCTCCACCTGGTGCTATTTCTGCCTGTGACGGTTGCACGTCTGGTTCAGTCATTATCAGAGGTACCCAAGTCCCATCGCATCGCGCACATCTTCAAGTGTTTGCTTTGCTGCATCACGGGCCTTTTCACAACCTTCTGCCACAATACTTTTCACCAGGTCCGGGTTGCCTGAATATTCCTGGGCACGCACCCGGATGGGCTTGAGCTCTTCCTGCAGCGCATCAATTAACGGCTTTTTGCAATCCAAACAGCCGATACCTGCCGTGCGGCAACCTTCCTGCACCCATTGCTTTGTCGTGTCGTCGGAATACACCAGGTGCCATTGCCAAACCGGGCACTTTTCCGGTTCACCCGGATCAGTCAGCCGCACACGCGCGGGATCGGTCGGCATCGTTCTGACTTTGGTCATTACTTCGTCTTCGCTGTCACGCAAACCGATGTAATTATTATAGGACTTGGACATTTTACGCCCATCGAGACCAGGCATCTTGGAGGCCGGCGTCAATAATGCCTGGGGTTCCGGCAAAATGACTTTACCGCTGCCTTCAATAAAACCGTGTAACCGTTCTTTATCGCTCAGTGTGATGTTCTGCTGCTCGCGGACCAGAGCATGAGCCGTTTCCAGCGCATCTTCATCCCCCTGCTCCTGAAACTTGTTCAGCAACTTGCGATACATTTTGGCGGATTTTTTGCCCATTTTCTGTATCGCCTGATCCACCAGATCCTCAAACCCGGGCTCACGGCCATACAAATAATTAAAACGTCGCGCCACTTCACGGGTTAACTCGATATGCGATACCTGGTCTGCCCCCACCGGCACCTGCCCGGCGCGGTAAATCAGAATATCGGCACTTTGCAGCAACGGATACCCAAGAAACCCGTAGGTCGCCAGATCTTTTTCCTTCAACTGTTCTATCTGATCTTTGTAGGTGGGTACGCGCTCAAGCCAGCCTAATGGGGTCATCATGGACAACAGCAAGTGTAATTCTGCGTGCTCCGGCACCCTGCTCTGTATAAACAAGGTAGCCGAGCCCGGATTGATCCCAGCGGCGAGCCAGTCAATTACCATGTCCCAAACGGACGCCTCGATTACTCGCGGGTCTTCGTAATGGGTCGTGAGGGCATGCCAGTCAGCCACAAACAAAAAGCACTCGTACTCGTGCTGTAGTTTGACCCAGTTTTTGAGAACGCCATGGTAATGACCAAGATGCAGATTGCCCGTGGGGCGCATGCCTGATAGAACACGCTGCTCCGAAACTGCTGAACTCAAGGTGATCTCCTGATTTTGAAAAGTACTAAGCCGATACAGGTATGTACCAAAGCCTCACGGCCATGGTCCGGTATGAATCGGTGATTATAGCGGTATTCGCCGCCGAGTACGAAGACAGATCGACCACATTCCCGAAAAACTGTTTAAAATGAGCTAATAACGCGGCTTGCGATCACTGAAATGGGGCTGAATCCCCTTTCCCTAGGCGCAAGATCACCGGCGCCTCCCCTTCCAGATCCACCACCGTACTGGTTTCCATCTCACCCCAGCCCCCATCCAGCACCAGATCCACGCGACTGCCGACGCGTTCATAGATTTCTTCCGGGTCGATCAAGGGGTACTCATCACCCGGGAATTTGAGGGTGGTACTCATCAGAGGCTCCCCCAACTCTTCGAGCAGAGCCAGCACCACCGCGTTTTCCGGCACACGCAGACCCAGCGTTTTCTTTTTCGGGTGCATCAGGCGTCTGGGCACCTCATTGGTTGCGCGCAGAATAAAGGTATAAGGGCCCGGCGTGTGGGCTTTCAACAATCTGAAAGCCCAGTTCTCCACCTTGGCGTAGGTCGCCAATTCAGAAAGGTCCCGGCACAGAATGGTGAATTCGTGCTTATCATCCAATTCCCTTATGCGGATTATTCGCTCCAGGCCCCGTTTATTTTCCAAGGCGCAGCCGATGGCATAGGCAGCGTCGGTGGGGTATACCACGACCCCACCTGATCGAATGCAATCAACAGCCTGCTTTACTAAACGCTTTTGCGGCGTTTCAGGGTGAATTCTGAATATCTGGGTCATCGCTACTGCACCTGCTGCGGGAACTGGAAAAGTTATAGAATGTCTCGAACGGGACGACAACATGAGGGCAGTGGTGGCATTTTCCCCAGCTGGACCCAGCGCATGGACGGGCCATGATAGTCGCTTCCCTGAGAAGCATAAAGCCCGAATTTCACACACAGCCCGGCTAAATATTGCACCATGTCGGGACTGTGTGTTGCCACCGCCACTTCCAGACACTGCCCCCCAGCGGCACAGAACGCTTCCACCAAGCGCCCCAACTTGGTCCGAGTCAGCTTATATCGACCGGGATGAGCCAAGACAGCCACCCCACCCGCCGCAGAAATCCAGTTCACTACCTGTTCCAATTCCGGCCAGTCGGTTTTCACGTAAGCAGGTTTAGCCACCGCAAGATAACGCTGAAAAGCCTGCTTTCGGTCTTTGCAGACCCCCGCGCCCACCAAAGCCTGAGCGAAATGAGGACGCGCAGGAATGCCTTGCGGCGCTATGGCTGCTGCGGCTTGGAACACGCCTTGTATGCCAAGTTTTTCCAGCCGCTCACCCATCGCCAGCGCACGAAGTCTGCGCCGCTGCATCTGAGCTGCCAAATGGTCTTTAAAGTGGGGTTGACCTATATCCACACCCAAGCCCACAACATGAATATCCTGAGACTGCCAGCGAGATGAAATTTCCACACCGGCTACTAGCGTAATACCGTTACGGGAACAAAGCGCCTGCATTTCAGGAACCGCTGCCACGGTATCGTGGTCTGTAACCGCAAGCCAGGTAACACCCGCCTGCACCGCTGCCTCAACCAGCTCTGTCGGCGTTAACTCCCCATCGGATGCGGTGGTATGCAGATGAAAATCCACTTCTGAAGCTACATTTTGCATTGAAAATCCAATAAAAAGGGTTGATAGGTGCTTAGACAGGCCAAATATTCTATCATTGGGCAGCGCCTCGCAGGAGGTAATCACGCCTGTTAACAGGATTTATTAAGAATGAAACAGTTTTTCGATTTTTTCCCGGTGTTGCTGTTTTTTATAGCTTACACCATGAGCAAGGATTTTATGCTGGCAACTAAAGTCCTGATGGGCGCCAGCCTGGTTCAAATTGCCGGTTATTGGGTGTGGAAACGCAAAGTCGAGAAACTGCATCTGGTCACTTTTGCCATCGTGATTGTTATGGGGGGCCTGACCCTGTTCCTGGACGATCCTATTTTTGTCGTCTGGAAGCCATCCATCGTCAATTGGACCTTGGCCAGTGTGCTTTTGGTCAGTCTGGTATTTGGAAAAAACCTGGTACGCAAAGCGGCACTGGCCTTTCTAAAACAGGCTCCGCATCTGAGCCTGGATCTCCCGGAAAATAAATGGGCTCCAATCTGTGTCACCTGGATACTTTATTTTGTGGCGCTTGGCGTTATTAACCTCTATGTTTATTTTCAGTTCGGGGAAGATTTTTGGGTTACCTTCAAACTGGTTGGTTTTACCGTTATTAACCTGGTCTTCTTCGTTGCACAGTTTCTTTACCTCTCTCGGTATATAGAAGAGGTGGAACCCGAAAACAAACAGGAGTCACAAAGCTAGTATGCTCTATTCCATTGTCAGTGAAGATGTTGAAAATAGCCTGGAAAAACGAAAGAGTGCCCGCCCGGCTCACCTCGCCCGCCTTCAGCAACTCACCGAACAGGGCCGTTTGCTGATTGCCGGCCCCAGCCCCGCCATCGACAGCGACGATCCGGGAGCCGCAGGATTTACCGGCAGCATCGTCATTGCCGAATTCGAAAGCCTGACATCCGCTCAGGCCTGGGCCGATGCCGATCCCTATATTACAGCCGGTGTTTATCGCCATGTCACCGTGAAACCCTTCAAAAAAGTGCTGCCTTAGCAGCCCTATACAATACTAACTACAACTTTGCGCCAGACTACGAGCTACGGGGAACCAAAGTGAAACATTCTACTCGCGCCTTTTTCGTTTTAATCTTCAGCCTCCTTTTTTTACAACACGCGAACGCGAAAACGCTCTATATCCACGACAATTTACGGGTAGACATGCGTTCCGGAGCCAGCCTTGAATACCGAATAATTGATTTTTTACGCAGCGGCACACGGCTGGAAACGCTGCAGGAATCCGGCGACTGGATACTTGTCAGGACGGGTGGAAAACAAGGCTGGATTCAGTCCCAATACACCAGTGAAGAGCCCATTGCCCGTGATCAGCTGGCTGCGGCATTCAAACAAGTGGACAGTCTTAAAAAGGAAAACGAATCCCTAAAAGAACAATTAAATACCACCCGCAGCGAACTGGGCGGCCTCAAATCCGACCACAACAAAATGAGTTCCAGCACAGAAAAGTTGCAAGAGGAGTTGGACCGCATTCAAAAAGTCTCGCGCAATGCCATGGCAACCGAAACAGCGTATCGCCAATTGCAGGAAGAGGCGGAACTGTTAAAAGTGGATATCGAACAATTAAAGGTAGAAAACGTCCGCCTCTCGGAAGACAACCTGAAAGCCGGCATACAATGGGGTGTCGGGGCCGTCATACTGGGCATTATTCTGGCGTGGCTGATCTCCAAAAGCACCGCAAAAAAACGTCGTAGCGAGTGGTAAACGCGCTTACTTACACCCCAGGCCAGCGATACCACTCCAGGCCTGGGGCGCTCCGAACGCACCCGCTCGTGTCTGCACACACTGGATCAGCCCCGTCATGAAAGCCGAATAATGCCTTATAGTAAATAATGCAAACCAACTACAGACTGGTATCGGGTATATTGTTAGAGCAGACTCGGATCAGCGGGGACTTTTTTAATCCTGGTCACTGCTTTTACTGGTCTAAAGGCTACCGCAGCTACATTCCGGGCTGACCTTCAGCTACCAACATCGATAGGCACAGACGACTCGCTGCAATGAAAACTAGCACAGTATCCGTACATTACGTCAACGCTGCTTTGGCACGAGCTCAACAAGCGGGCATTGAAATCCAACCCTTTATAGATCGGCTGGATGTCGCTCCGGAGATTCTGCAAGACCCCACTGCACGCGTCCCCAGCGAGGAATACGTACGTATGGCTATGCGCCTGGTGAGGGCCACCGGGGATGAATTTTTTAAGCTTGGCGGCATCACACGCACCAAACCGGGTACTTTTGCCTTGATGTGTCACGCAGTCATCGGAAGCGGTAGTTTACAACGGGGCATCCTGCGCAGCTTCCAATTCTACAATTTATTTCTGGACGACGTCAGTTTCAAGCTGCAACGAAGAAATGAAGATGCAATGGTCAGCGTTCACTTCAAAGACCCCGGACTGGATTGGGACCACTCCACGACCGACAGTTGTCTGGTTCTATTGCACCGTTTTTTCAGTTGGCTGATTGGGCAGCGCCTTGAACTGACTCAGGTAACCCTTAGCGGAGAGCCTCCGGTATACAGGGAGGAGTACCAACGGCTATTTCGAACCCGCATCCTTTTCAACCAAAGCCAAAACGCATTTCACTTTAAACAAAAGTACCTGGACAACCCCATTGTTCAGAATGAGGCGGGATTGAAGCGCTTTCTCGGTGAAGCGCCCTATAATCTCGTCATAATTCCCGACAATGACGACAGCCTCACTGCTAAAATTCGCGCCATTATCGGTAGCGATTTCCGCCACGAATTCCCGGATTTTGAAACTGTTTCGCGTAATCTAAATAGCACACCCCAAACCCTCCGACGCCATCTAAAACAGGAAGGTACATCCTATCAGGAGATCAAAGATACCATGCGACGGGACGCAGCCATTTACTATTTGAATCGATCTCAAGCCACTATCAATGAAATTGCCGAATTAATGGGCTTCTCTGAGCCCAGTACATTCCACCGAGCTTTCAAGAAATGGACAGGCTTGACTCCGGGAGCCTATCGCCAGAATAACGATTTGGACCGGAATATCTAAATGGAAAGGCGCTCGGCGGACGCGTTGTTCGGGTTTGGTGGTGTACATGCTGCCGAAAACGACAGAGCATTAAGGTGGGGCTCTTACTTCGAAATACCCATGCTCCTTGTTGCGCTGTGGATTATTGTCGATTGGTATATGAGTAGCCAAGGCATGACCAGCGACTCACAACGGACTCTTTATGACTGGCTGGTGTGGAGTTTCTTTTTGGTTGAAACCGCAATCTTATACAGACTCTGCGACCAGCCATTACGGCACCTGAAACGAAACTGGTCAAATGTAGCCATAATTTTACTTGGTTTCCCGCCGCTTTTTGACATGCACCAACAATTCGGCTTGCTGCGTTTACTCAGAATGTTCTTCCTGGTGGGGTTCGTGAGCCATAACTTCCGCACCATCCGAAATGTGCTATCCCAGAACAACCTGGGCAAAACCCTGGTTGTTGCGGTGTTTTTCATCACCGGAGGCGGCATTCTGATCGCCGCAATCGATCCAGCCATCACCAATCCGGCGGACGGTATCTGGTGGGCATGGGTTACCGTCACCACCGTAGGATACGGTGACGTCGTGCCGGTCAGCGCAACCGGGCGAGTGTTTGCATCGTTGCTGATCCTGACCGGCATCACTCTAGTCTCATTAATCACAGCCAATGTCTCCGCGTATTTGCTATCACGCTCCAACGAGAAAAAGGCGCGCTACGAGAAACAGGAATTAAAAAAATTACTGGAGCTTGAAGAAAGAATCCGAGCCATAGAAAAGAAAATTGACCATTTGATTGACACTACGACGAAAAAGTAAAAATAGCGCACAAAATCGTAAGAGATCTCCCACATTTTTGCGCACCCCCTGTCTCTATAATCGCAACCCATACATTTAAATCAGTTTCAGCTCCGGCATTCACGGATCGGTGTGCTTAATAACTGGCTGGAACAGAATCCGACAGGACAGGGAAGCCCAATGACAGCTGTAGCCAAACCCGCTCCATGTTTGGTAGGGAATGAATCAACCTGCAACAAATCACTTCAGGAAATACTCGACCTGGTGAACCGACGTTATTTTAATAGTCGCATCACCGCGAATATTGCCTGGGAGGTACCCAAGGGCACTGTATCCATGTTCATTGGTGAGCGCGGAATAACACTCACCCCAGGCAGCCCCTTACATTCGGCGTTTGACACGGCAACGACGCTTTTGCAATCGGGCAGACATCTCGAAGCCATTCCTTTTCTGTCCCAGTGCGCCGATGCCAATCACCCCGAATCCAAATTATTGCTGAGCCACTTGTACAAACGGGCTGGTAACAATTTATGGCAACGTTACGCTCAGTCCTACAATAAACATATCGAATCGGTACGAGCGGTGCCAGCGGCTTGCTACTACAGTGATCAGGCTACAATTGCCATCCACCCGCACCTGAACCAATTACCCACCCCGCTGTTCGTTCTAAAATATCTGGTGTACCACGAATGCTGTCACCAACTAGTCGAGTCAACCGGACAAGTCCCTCACACAAAAGAATTTCTTGAATGGGAGCACAAGGCACCTGGCCGGGAACGCGCGTTGCTATGGCTGGAAAAGCGCGGATTTCCGACGCTACGAACCGCTGATGCTTGTTAAGAAAATTCAAATTCTTGTAATTGCAGCCACATTGCTGACTGTGGCTTCCCCGGTGTCGGCTATCGCATCCTGCGACCGCTCGCCAAACCTTAATTGCTTTCTTCACTATATCGATCAGCGGCTACAAGCTGACACGGACTCTCCTGAACTTCAGGAAGCCCGTCTGCACCTGCAATACGAGCTGGATGCTAACGGTATCGGAACAACGATAGACATCAGTAAAAGGTCAGATGAGTATCTGCGAATCAAGAAAATCCTCGATCACGAAGAGGAATACCTTTCCCTTTTGAAAGAAAAACAATTCGAAAAAGCAATCACGCAAGTCAGTTCAGTACAGCAGCCACTTCTGGATTTGAATTCACCCTTGCCCCAACTTTTACTGATCGAATACCTGACGCTGAATTTACTCGATGAAACAGCGGACAACATCAAGCGCGAGATGTATCGTCAAGCGATTGAAGACAAAAGCGATCTAAGCAGCATCATACCTAAAGTTGCGCGCTACGAAGTACTTGGCGGCGCACCGGAAAAGGGCAGGCACGCATTAGAAAACACCCCCATCGATGAATTCAGCAACACCACCGACTACCACTCAAAGCAGCTTACACTCATGCTGTCGGAAATTTCTCACACTTTATTTCTGGAGCCTGCTTCGTCAACGGGAGACTGCACAACACAACCGAGCCAATTGGGGCAAAACCTAAAAACTATTTTCAGTCCTGAACATATTGCTTTACTGCGCAATATCGGCGAAGCACCAGATGAACAACAAACCTGGCAGGCTTATATCGATTTAATAAATCTTTATAAAAACGCGGACGTTTGCCCATTAAATATCACGTTAATGACCCAGGCTTTGATACAAGCATTAACTCAGCCGGAACATACAAGACAGCATCACAATCTGAATTTAGTTTTTACAGCAAGATCGATCCGCAGATATCTTAACTAAAAAAGAACTGTGCAATTAGTTGCACAGTTCTTTCAGGAAAAGGTATTCGTGTACACAACAGCCAAGAAAAAAAACAATTTCCAACATTTATTGTATGAGAAGAAATGCAATCACAAATAATGAAATCTTAATCACATTTTCGTGTAAGAAATTGCTCAAAATGATGCAGGACTATTGTTTTGACAAAACCTGATTGCTACTCTACGCAACGCTTACCGAACCAAAAGAGTAAGCCGGGCAAAACCATGTAGCTGTCTTTGTATAGCACTTTGTAGTTGTCATAAGCGGGGGCTTATGTTTTGCAGGTTTTGACCTTTGATTCTAAGGATGGGAGTTACTATGAAAAAAGGTATGGCACGCTTTCGCAATTTAGCGGACTGGTCCTCAGAAGAATGGCAGAATATTGATATTCATCTATTTATCGCAGCCAATTTTAATCGCTACTGTTCCAGTTTGATTAAAAAAATTGGCCTACAATATTTACCAAGCGACGCCACAGAATCGTTACTCGGTATTTTTTGTGATGTTGCATATAAACCCCTACAAACGGTGCACAAAAAAAATATGGATGCCGCAGGTGACCGGCGCAACCAGATTATGCTGGGAACGCTTAAAATGATTGCATTCACCAGAATGATTCAAGCTGTAATCAAAGAGTTCCCATCCTATATTGCACTGGAGCAATTTGGTGAATACTCCGAAGATGAGACGATTCAAGACGCACCGCATCAAAGCTACCAAGCAGAATTTGTACCTTTGCAGATGCCGTCCGCAGAATCCGCTTTTTTCGCGGCTGAATCCATGGACTCCTTCCATGAAGAATCCGATCGTCAACAGCAAGTTGAAAGTGATCGCATTTCCGTCATGGTGGAAATGCTACGCGGACATTTAACTCCGGTTCAATACAAGCATATTCGATACGCGGTCTGCGACGGGCTGAATTCCCACGAGATTTCTCAGCGAACCGGCCATAGCGTGACTAACGTCCGTATAATGCTGCTGAACGCCCGCAAAAAAATGATCGAACTTGTGCCTCCTCACCTGTTCGAAGCGGTTCAGGATTGCTTGCATCGAAAATAAACAGTTGAACGGTAAAGTGGGATTAAAAACGTTAAAAGACACCTATTCCGAAATCGAACTCGCTACTACGCTTAGCGATTTTCTTTCGATCGACAAAAACACCAGCGACGGCGGAGACCTGCGTCTTTACGGCTTTATTGACGCCACCGGAAACAACCAGGCCGCACCTGATTTTTTTCGTTGTGCATGGGACGCCGAATATTTCCCTCTTTTTCTGAAAACAGATAAAGAGCCCTGCTTCCCACGCAGCCCCCTTTTGGTAATGCCTGAAGCCCGCCATTCAGATTACCTGAGGACTAGTGGCTGCCGAGCAGACGGTGACATCACTTGGTTTCTGTCCCATCTCAACCTGAAACAACAAGTCCCCTTTTGGCAAAGCTTAATCTATGCCACCTCCCCCTTCGGCGAACGTATACTGCATCGCTTCTGGGACGGCTTCGTTATCAAAAACTATTTAAACGTTCTGTCCGATAGCGAACTCAAGCAATTATTTGCTCCAGTACACACTCTGTTTGCACCGGCAGATAACCATTGGTTAAGCAAAGATTTGAGCCAGTGCCCGGCGTCTACACCCACCAATAATCACGATGCTTGGTGGCAGATCCGCTCACACCACTTAACTGCTTTCGGACGTCAGTTCGACCAGGTTCAGGAAAGTGATATTCAAGACCAGCTCTGGCGTCAGTATCCGCTACAGATGGGACATGTCTACCCCCCACTCATCCCGCAGATTATTCAATCCGGCATAAAGCAAGCAAAAGATCTGGGCGTACGTAAAGAAGCCAATATGGTTCGATTTATTTACCTGCAGCTCAAGGAATTACCGACGTTCTGGCGACAACCGTTATGGCTGCCCATCTGGAGTCAGAAAAATACAGATATCGAGTTTGAAAGAAGGCTAATGCAGGTTCAGCAAAGCCAGGGCGGGGAATTAACAGAGGGGACGGCTAAGGGGTGAGCCTGATCGCCCACCCGTCAAGCAAACTACAACGACTATTCGGACATTTTAGCCTGCAGAAAATTCTGCATACCCACCTTATCGATGAGTTCCAATTGCGTCTCTAACCAATCAACATGATCTTCTTCTGAATCGAGAATTGTTACGAACAATTCACGTGTGACGTAATCCTGAACCTTTTCACAGTAGGCTATGCCTTCTTTTAAATCCGGTAAGGCATCCATTTCCAACTTTAGGTCGCATTCCAGCATCTCCTTGACGTCTTCGCCGATCCTCAATTTGCCCAAATGCTGGTAATTAGGCAGGCCTTCTAACAAAAGAATGCGATCCGTCAGCTTGTCGGCGTGCTTCATTTCATCTATGGATTCATGATACTCATGGTCCGCCAACTCCCCCAGCCCCCAATTCTTGTACATCTTACTGTGGAGAAAATATTGATTGATGGCAACCAACTCGTTCCCGAGAACTTTATTAAGATATTCAAGTACTTTCGCGTCGCCCTTCATGTCTATCTCCTCATCACAAGCACGCCTGAATCGAATTAGTGAAACTAACCCGATATTGGCATCATTGCAAAAACTTTGTGTATTTTGAGGACAGACTTGAAGTTAAAACGCAGGTTGGCCGAGGTGTTGTTGTCTTAGGCAGGATTTTGCTTCATTACCGCATTTGCCGCACATTGAAGCGACACCCGTTTTGTCACGCAGAGATTTATAATCGCTTGCACCTTCACGAACGGCTTGTTGTATTTGTTTTTCTGTAACCGCTTTACAAACGCATATATACATTTGGGATTCCCTCTGACTATACGAGAGAATCATATTTTGAATGCGAATTATTGTCAATTACATTTGTTGTGAGATTTGATATTTTTCTTTACTAAATTTTAGCTCTCTATCTCCGGCTCTCTTTGAGAGGAAAGCCGACCGGCTTCTACCTCCGGTTCCTGATCGATTTCACTGACGAAATACAACTCCGCACTACCGAAATTTGCGGGACCTTCCCGCTTCTGGTAGTTCTCCAGTTTTCTGCGGATGTCCTCCGGGGTTGCTGCTTGCGCAGGCGCGTGGTCCGTAACTCTCTTTTTTCGAGAAAAGCGCGAAAAGAATGATAATTTCATAGCAGAATGCTTTGAGAGATATCCAAATCCTTGAAAAATATGCAGTTAAGCTATCAAAGAGGGATCAGCTTCTAAGAATAGCCATGTTTATAACCGTTTATTCCGATTGAAGGATTATCCACTATCCGCGATAACTGAACAAGAGGTGTACTACCTGGAGGTAAAAAGAGCTTAAAAAATTACCGAGGGGGAAGCAATTCCGTAAGCAGGGTGCGGTTTAAAATTGCGGCCCGCAGGCCGCAATGTTTGGACTGGGTATATGCTCGGGTGAGCCGTCAGACTATCTCAGCACCAGATATAACGCGGCATTGCCTCTTAAAACCCGGATTAAAAGCTGACTACCATCCTTTTGAGTGGCTTTCTTCAGGTCATTCAGGCTTTCTACGCGCGCCTTATTCACGCTGGTAATGATATCCCCTACACGTAACCCCGCGATTTGCGCGGTCGAGCCCGGCTCAAGCGACTCGACCAAGACACCTTTAGGATCTCGACTGGGGGCCAACCGTGCTCCATCGAGGTACTTGCGTATCCCAGTTGAAGCAATCTGCTCACCACTCGGCTCGCCGATTTTAGCCTTGATCACCTTTTCCTTACCGTCACGAATAAGGGTCAATTCAACGGGCGCACCTACTTTCCGAACCCCTACCGCATTCCTGAGCTGAGCGGAGCTTTTCAGGGTTTTACCATCCAGCTTAGTCAGTACATCACCTTGTTCGATTCCGGCTTTCTCGGCAGCAGAGCCTTCCTGTACTTCCGAAACCACAACGCCGCTAACACCTTTCAGGTCGAATGCCTCCGCCAAATCGGGTGTGAGGTCCTGGATTACAACCCCTAGTTGGCCACGCTTAACCTCACCGTGCTCAAGAATCTGTTCCAGACTGTGCTTCGCCATGTTGGCCGGAATAGCGAAGCCGATTCCGACGTTGCCACCGGACGGTGCAATAATGGCGGTATTGATTCCAACCAGCTCGCCATTCAGATTCACCAATGCACCACCGGAATTGCCCGGGTTGATTGATGCGTCTGTTTGAATAAAATTTTCATAGCCTTCAATACCAAGACCGGTCCGCCCGATGGCACTAACGACGCCGGTGGTGACGGTTTGCCCGAGCCCAAAAGGGTTGCCGATAGCGACCACAAAATCCCCTACCCGGGCTTCTTCCGAGTCTGCAATTTTAATCGCCTTAATGTCATCGGCTTCGATCTGCAAAATAGCGATGTCCACATCCGGATCAGAACCCACTAAGGTTGCCACATAGGAACGTCCATCGTTGAGCCCCACTTTGATTTCGTCTGCTCCATCAATGACATGGAAATTGGTAATAACCGTGCCTTTTTTCGCATCAACAATCACGCCTGAGCCGGCGCTTTGCGACCGCCTTGCTTGCGGTTGCTGATATTGGTTAGGACCAAAAAAATGGCGGAAGAAGGGATCATTCATCAGGGGGTTCGTTTCCTGACGGGCAGCAAAAGTAGAAATATTCACTACTGCAGGGTTCACGTCTTCTAGCATCGGCGCAAGTGAGGGTAACTCTCGCCCGCTACTATCCTCAAAAGGCCATACGGCCATCGCCGGAAAACTGACAAAGATCAACAGCACCATCGCCAATGCACGTCGGCTTAATTGCATCGCTACACTCCTCAAAACGCATTCTCTAGGTTAAACGGTTAACAAAAATCCGGAACATTTATCTGCCGAATTTCGACCCGGCTGAATATGAGAAGTTCCGGCTCTGCTAGCAGTCAAGCGGGACGAAAGATAAAACAGACAAACATAAACTGGGAGTGAAGCCCGAAATACTCAATCAGAAACCCATCAGCTCAAATCCGACATCGGCATAATCGTTTGGACCACCTGGCCGATGCGGCCACGGGTATCGAAAAGAGCGGTTGTCACCTGGCCTACTCCCGTAGACCCCATCAACGCCTCTGATTGTAATCCGATCCATTCGCCCGAGGCCGGCCTTGAGAGCATCAGCTGTATATCCGCATTAATCGTTCCGGTTTCGCTACCCAGATTAAGTTGCCCGACACCGTTACCGAAATCCGACGCCAGAGCGGCGAGCATAAATGGGGTAGTGGAACGGGCTTCAATAACGTCTAAAGGCAACGACAGCCATGCCGTTCCCCGCCCTTTCTCCTGCAAGGGCGTAACCGGGCGCAAGCGGATGCAGGTATGCAGGCCTGGCGGTACATTTTTAGCCTGGGAGAAAAGGATTTCACCGAAACAGACATCCTGTAACTGGTCCGGGCTTACGTTCAACGGCTGAATTTGCGGAGCATAATCTGGCAACTGCACCGGCCGTTGTTTTACAAATAATGCATTAGCTAAAGCCACCAGCGTACCACCCGCCTCCATACGCGCTTGCCACAGCTGTATTCGCTTACCCCGTCGCACACATTCCGTATGCACCGTTAAAGGCGCTTTCGGTACCGGGCG
Organism: Ketobacter sp. MCCC 1A13808; assembly: GCF_009746715.1. Classification (NCBI taxonomy): domain Bacteria; kingdom Pseudomonadati; phylum Pseudomonadota; class Gammaproteobacteria; order Pseudomonadales; family Ketobacteraceae; genus Ketobacter; species Ketobacter nezhaii. The sequence goes on along the minus strand of NZ_VRKW01000005.1, from coordinate 174,986 downwards.
TAGCAAATCTATCGAAAGCCGTGCCGGCACCAGCTCAGGTGTCACGCCCTTCTCGAAACAGTAAGCGAACAAGGCCGCTGGTGCGCCACCGTGCAGAATCCCTGGGTGCCAGGGGCTTCCTGCCAAAGCAGTCGGTAAGAACTCAGACTTATCCTCGGTAAATAAACACTCGGTGGTCATGCCCGCCTCTCCTCTACACCAAAATCTGATCGATAAAAAACAAAAGAACAGAAAGTTCAATACCAAATAAGACCGGCCACAGATTCAATTCATTGAGACTACCGCTGGTACGGGACAGCCCCGTGGAAAAGGACATGAATACATGAGTGAACAGCGTTAACCCGACCCATACCGGGTGAAGCGGATTAAACGCCAATACGGTAACGACAAATACCGCAACGGTCACCAGATAAATTGCGTCCCGAACGCGTCTGACATCCGTCAGGCTGGCAATGTAAACCAGGGCAAGGGAGGCACTAAGCGCAGAATAGAACCCGATCCCAGGCGCAAATGGAAGTGATACTGCAACGACCACCACAACCAATACGCCCAACAAGGTTCTCGAGACAACATTCAAGACAAGTGCCGTGCTTTCTTGTAATGCCGACAGCATCATGGGCCTGAATACACCCGGATTCGGATCTGCACGCCAGGGTGTGCGCGAAGGTGCCGTTTGCTGTCTGAAGATATTTGATAAAGCATGTATGAGCGTTGCCATGACGGGTCTCCTGTTTCCTTAAGGTAAACGTTGGTTAGCTGGCAAGGTTAAGACTACCTCTTGACTCGACACCGCAAAAGTGGCATTTATGACAACACAAATGCTTATTTTGCCACCGAGAGGGCTTTTACATGACAACAAAAATGGCAATATTCGCCTATGACGGATGTTTATCGACTTCCGTGACCGGCCCCACCGATATATTCCATATTGCGAATATCCACCAACGAATCCGCAAAGAGAACAGCGACAATCCGTTGTTTTCCTGGAAAATATATTCGCCTGATGGCAAACCGGTTCACACCTCAACCGGCATTACCATTGCGGTGGACGGACACTATAATCAAGCTGGCAATCCTGACCTGTGTTTAATTCCTGGTATCGATCATGCCTTTGGTTCAGAAGTAACGAACAAGACAGTAGAAATGCGTTCCACCCTGGGACACATGATCAAGCATCACCATAGTCAGGGCGCCGTTATCGCGTCCAATTGCAGCGGCTCATTTTTACTGGCTGACACAGGATTACTGGACGGAAAAGAGGCGACCACGAGCTGGTGGCTGGCACACCATTTCAGCCACTCCTTTCCTAAAGTCCGTCTGCAGCTTGAAAAAATGGTCACAGAACACAACAACATTTTTTGTTCCGGAGCGATGACGGCCTACATGCATTTGTGCATCCGGCTTATCGAAAAATTTGCCGGGGAAAGCATCGCCAAGTGCTGTGCAAAAACAGTCATGTTGCAAAATAAAGAAACCACTCAAGCCCCCTACATTCCGGTACCGCACCATTTCAAGCAGAAAGATGAACTCATTCGCAATGCTGTAAAATGGATGCAGGAAAATCTGGATCAGGATTTCCACCTGGATAACTTAGCCAGCCAGCTCGCCGTCAGTCCACGTACATTTATACGCCGCTTTAATCAGGCCACCGGTAAGCCGCCAAAACAATATTTTCAGAAGCTGCGCATTGACGAAGCCAAGCGACTTTTAGAATCGACCCAGTTGAGTGTGGATGATATTACAGAAAAGGTGGGGTACGTCGACGTTAGCTCCTTCCGCCGTTTATTCAAACGCGAGGTGGCGTTATCCCCTACAGAATACCGCAAACGCTTCACTCAATAATTTAATGTAAGCGAATGGTTTCCCCGATCCGCATTACCGATCTGGGAATAACATGTTCAGCAGCAAGGAATCGCTGCGGCACACAGACCAAAGCGTTCGGGAAACGCGCGGCTAGCTGCTAAATTAAAAAACCAGCATGACCAAGCCATAACCATTTATTAAAGGAAGCAAGTTGGTTATAAATCTAAAACTGACAACTATGCGATCACATAATCATTGGGATAAGCATTCTGCCTTCCTGAACGAAGTAACTCCACTGCACTACGCTACTTCTTTTGCCACTGCGATACCGAGCTGCGGTCTGGCCAAGCTACCTTCAGGGTTCCTGAAACCGGTTTTAGTGTGATGAAATTTAGCAGGATTAAAGTAAGGATTACGCGGCATCGTTACCATCAGGTTTGGATTTCATTTTTATCACCATATCCGCCATTTTTTTAAAAACGTCATTATGAGTGAGTATCCCTGCCAGCTTTTCATTCTTGGTGACCAGTGCCGAGCCTAGATGCTTCTCGGCCATCACACGCAGCACGTTTTCCAGCGGTGTATGTATATCGACAACATAGCTTCGGGTGGTATAAATATCTTTCACGTACAAATCATCATCCAGCGTCGCATTGCTAAAGGGAGATTCGATAAATTTCAGGTCACGGTTCGATAGAACACCCACCAGTTTACCCTGCTCTGTCACAGGCAAGTGGTGGAAGCCTTGTTTTTCCATCATGTCCATCGCTTCCCGCAAAGTGTCATTGACATCGATACTATAGGGGAACGGAGTCATGATGGTAGCCAGCGTGGGAATCGATTTCATACAGTACCTCCGAAATCAGGCTTTTTTGCGGAACAATCGCTGCCAAAGCAAGCCGCTGTCTTCAGCACTACCGCTAAGTACATACCTTAGCACATTCCGGTTAAATGCAGCCCATTGCATTTGTCTCTCTACTCGCGGCAGGCCGCAGAACAATACCTTGTCTTCAATTCTTAATAAAAAGTGATCTTCCGGCAACAGGTGAACCTGGTCGTTACGCAATATCATCAACGGCATTCCGCACAGGGTAACCGCGCTATCTTGAGGGTGTGCAAACAAGGCCGAAACCGGTACTTTTTGATCCATGCGTAACACATCGTAGATTGCGGTCATATCGTCTTTGGTTACCGACATAGTCCAGGCCTCCAGTGGCTTGTCCTGAACCAACTCATCGAACTTTTGCACCAACTGCTCACACCAGGCTTCATTTTTTGTCTGGATCTCTTCAAAAAAACGCACCAATAACGGTGATTTCAACAGCGCCATAATACGTTGCGCTATAATCATATTGGGATCCATAATCATGTCTACTTTCGCCGCAGAGAAAACCGGTGTATTCGAATTGCGGTTTTGGCGTGCCACTAACTTCAATGATGACTTTAATTCCCTGGCGGTAAGCACAATCGACAAATTGTTAGCGTCATCTGCCGTACCGGCAACGATACCTACCGCGTTGTGTATGCCGGCTTCCAGTAGAGTCGGAGCCTCAGTGCCCAGACCTTTCACTACGCGGTAATCTTCATGAATGTTGCGGGCTTCCGGCTCCGGTTCTATGATTACAGTTTCCAGGCCTTTATTTTCAAACCGTTTCTGGATAGCCTGCCCCAAACGCCCGTAACCACAAATAATCCAACGCCCTTTTTCTGGTTTCATCAAGGTGCGCAGTGACCGATGCTTGGGACTGATTAGCCAATTGTAAACCAGCTGCCGGTAAGGATAGACCACCGCATTAGTGAGATATTCTGCGAAGGTTTCAAAAGGATCAACTACATGATCGGTGCCAAAAGACGATAGATTACCGGCGTATTCGCGGGAGGCGACCCGGCTCAATACCAGACGTGAGGGATTCAGTAATTTGCTTGCCAAAGCAATGTATAGATTGACATGATCTTCATTGGTCAGGCATAGGGTTCCGATACAGTTGCTGTGGTCAATACCGGCATCCCGTAACACATCCGGGTCACTGGCATCACCACACAAGATGGGGATATCAAACGGATGATTGTCCAGCTCCAGGGTATCCACACGGGATTGATCAATCTCGATTACGACGGTCTGCACACCGCGACGAGCCAGACCTGCGACCACGGCCCTGCCAGTCAGGCCATATCCGCAAACCAGGTAAAAAGGCCCTCTGGTACGTTCCACCCAGGACTTAAAACGACCCCGTTTTAATAAGCTGCCGAAGGTCTGATCACGTAAAATAGCGATCACCGCGCCGATACTGTAAATCCATCCGATAACGGTGCTATAAATACAAATTAGTGTCCAGAACCGCTGCAGTGCTGTGAACTCGTAGGGCAACTCTCCAAATCCAATGGTAGAGCCCATGTAGCTGACAAAATAGAACGCTTCAAAAAAGTTCATGTGATAAAGGTGACCAGAAGGGTCTTTTCCGGGTATGAGTACGTACCCGAGAACAGACACCGAATAGATCACGATTATGGTGATTAAAGGCGCTCGTAACCGCCTTAAAATCAAATAGGCTACATAGTTCATACCTGTTCCGCCCCGATCAACGACGAACCAGGACGGTTTCAACCACCAACAACACTACCGATGTTATGTTCGCCAAAAGGGCGCCTCCAGACATGGAAACCACGCTGGCGGTCAACTCATCATTCAGACCGGCATCGTGTACATTCGTAGCGTAACCCCAGAGGATGGCCGCGACGATCAGCTGAAGATCGGCCACAAGACTGGTCGCCAACAGCACGGCGCCCATGTGTGTGCGATCACCAAACTTCATAACCGTAGCGATCAAACTGATTACCAGTGCCGCAAACAGCTCGAAGACATTGTGATGATCCGGGTCGTTAATCTCCCCCAGAAAAAAGCCGAAATTCAGCGTTGCTGCCAACAAGATGAAAAAAGCAAATAGCACTTTTTCGGTATTCATAAAAAACCCTTAATTTTTGTTTCGCGACGAGCATCAACAGACCTTAGCAGTATAAGGGGTAATTACAGATTATGGCGAGGAAGGAAATTGTTCGGAGTAAACGACGGATTGCAGGCTTTTACGCTTTTCCCACTGCAAACGTTCCAGCTCCGGTTGACTATAGAACTCATCCACATAACCGAGGCATAAATAGCCCACTAACTCGCGGTCCTGCGGAACCGATAGTATTTCTCGCACCGCGTCCGGATTAAGTATGCTGACCCAGCCCATTCCTATATTCAGGCTACGGGACATCAACCACATATTCTGGATGGCGCATACCACACTGTAACGACCCACTTCTTCCATGGCGGTTTGACCCAGTACAGCGCCCCCGGACGGACGATAAAACACGGCAATGTTCAGGGGGGATTCAAGAATACCTTCTAACTTCAATTCTTGATAATTGCTTTGTCGCTCGCCTGAAAAGTGCTCAGAAGCTTTACTATTCTCGCTGTCAAAGCTGTTTTTCACTTTCTGTCGGGTTTGCCGGTCGGTCACAAGCACAAACTCCCAGGGCTGAGAGAAGCCGACAGAGGGCGCATGAATACCAGCTAACAGGATGCGTTCCAGGTCCGGATCGGAGATAGGTTTCGAGTGGAAGCGATTGCCACGGATATCACGACGATTCTGGAGAATGGCTTCCAGGAGTTCGGCATCTTGTGGGGTAAAATGGCGGCCTTTCATTATCGATCACGTTTTATTGTCAGTTCGGGCGCCGATTATATGAACTTTTGCTTATTCTATAAACGTAATAAACAAAAAAGCGCCGGGAGAGACGAAAATCCGCCACTGCCCGACGCTTTAATGAGACGGAGTTCCGTCCCGGATTAAACCCGCTCGATCACGGTAGCAATACCCTGACCCAGGCCGATACACATGGTAGCCAGACCGATATTCCCGTCTTTCCATTCCATAACGTTCAGCAAAGTACCGACGATACGTGCGCCGGAGCAACCCAGGGGGTGACCCAAAGCGATCGCGCCGCCATTCAGGTTCACCTTGTCATCAACCTTATCCAGTAGCTTAAGGTCTTTTGCACAAGGCAGGCTTTGTGCTGCGAAAGCTTCGTTTAACTCGACATAATCGATATCGTCAATAGTCAAACCAGCCCGTTTCAGTGCTTTCTGGGTAGCCGGTACCGGCCCGTAACCCATGATAGCGGCATCACAACCGGCTACCGCCATTGAACGGATTTTAGCCCGTGGCTTGAGGCCTAGAGCCTGAGCGCGCTCAGCCGACATTACCAGAATTGACGACGCACCATCAGATAAAGCAGACGAGGTGCCAGCCGTAACCTGTCCGCCTTTAGGGTCAAACACTGGCCGCAGCTGGGACAATCCTTCTGCCGTGGTTTCCGGACGAATGACTTCATCGATCTCACATAATACTTTGAAGCCATCTTCGTTGTGTCCTTCAATAGGAACGATTTCGTTTTTCCAGCGTCCTTCCAGGGTCGCTTCCCAGGCCAGGCGGTGCGAGCGAGCACCGAATTCGTCCATTGCTTCACGCGAAATGCCGTGCATACGTCCCAGCATTTCAGCTGTTAGGCCCATCATGTTGGATGCTTTTGCAATGTGCTTGGATGCTTCCGGGTTCAAATCAATCCCGTGCATCATGCCCACATGGCCCATATGTTCAACACCGCCAACCACGAATACATCACCGTTACCGGTTTGAATGGCCTGTGCCGCCGACTGCAATGCCTGCATTGAGGACCCGCACAACCGGTTCACGGTCTGGCCAGCAACGTTCTTCGGAAGGTTCGCCAAAATGCCGATGTTGCGTGCGATGTTCATGCCTTGTTCCAGGGTTTGGTTTACGCACCCCCAGATAACATCTTCGGTTTCAGCTATATTCCAGTTCGGATTCCGCTTTTGTAACGCGATTACGAGTTCGGCAGATAATTTTTCTGCACGAACGTGTCGATACTGACCATTTCTGGATTTGCCCATGGGGGTACGGACAGCGTCGACAATGACTACATCTCTTGGATTCAAACTCATTTTAATGTCTCCTTTGCTATCCGTGATTACTGGTAGAACGATTCGCCGTTGGCTGCCATTTCGCGAAGCTTGGCAGTCGGCTCATACATTGCGCCCAGGTCAGAATACTTGTCACACAGTTCAACGAAGTTTTTCACACCGATGGAGTCGATGTATTTCAGGGCTCCGCCACGGAATGGAGGGAAACCGATGCCCATAATCAATGACATATCTGCATCAGCCACGGATGACACTATATTTTCTTCCAGGCAACGAACCAGTTCTAGACACATCGGGATCATCAGACGATCAATAACTTCCTGATCTTCGAAGTCTTTTGGTGCGCCAACGTGAGGCTTGATCAATTCGTAAGTGGTTTGATCCACCACTTTCTTCGGCTTGCCTTTTTTGTCGGTTTCATACTTGTAGTAACCAACACCGTTTTTCTGACCGTAGCGATCGTTTTCGAACATCACTTCAGAAGCATCTTTGTAGTCGTGCTTCATACGCTCTGGAAAGCCTTCGGCCATCACTTCCGCAGCATGAACCCCGGTATCAATACCTACCACATCCATCAGATAGGCAGGCCCCATAGGCCAGCCGAACTTTTCCATGACCTTGTCAATTTTCTGGAAGTCCGCGCCATCCCGAAGCATCATACTGAAGCCACCGAAGTACGGGAACAACACGCGATTCACCAGGAAACCAGGACAATCGTTTACGACCACCGGGGTCTTACCCATTTTTTTAGCGTAAGCGACCGTCGTTGCGATGGCTTCATCAGAGGATTTTTCGCCGCGGATAACTTCAACCAAGGGCATCATGTGCACCGGGTTGAAAAAGTGCATTCCGACAAAGTTTTCCGGATTTTTTAACGCTTCGGCTAACTTGGTAATGGAAATGGTGGAGGTATTGGAAGCCAGGATCGTGCCTTCCTTCGCCTTTTGTTCCACTTCAGCCAGGACCGATTGCTTGATCTTGGTATTCTCAACAACCGCTTCCACTACGATACCCACGTTTTCGAAGTCGCCGTAGTTTAGGGTTGGGCGAATGGAAGAGAGCACTTTACCCATTGTGCCGGCGTCCATTTTGCCGCGCGACACACGCTTAGCCAACAATTTGGTGGCCTCTGACATACCCAAATCCAACGCTTTATCAGCAATGTCCTTCATTATAATCGGGGTGCCTTTCGACGCAGACTGGAAAGCGATACCGCCACCCATGATACCCGCGCCCAATACAGCTGCCTGCTGAATCGGCTTGGCCTGCTTTTCCCATTTGCTGGCAGTCTTCTTTAATGCCTGGTCATTCAGGAACAAACCGACCAAGGACGAAGCCGCAGAGGTCTTAGCAATTTTAGCGAAACCTTTGGCTTCCACTTCCAGCGCTTTGTCCCGGTTCATTCCCGCATGCGCCTGCATGGCCTGAACGGCGGCAACGGGTGCAGGGAAATTGCGTCCGGCTTGCTGCATGACCATTCCGGTGCAGGACTGAAACGCCATCATGTTTTCCATCGGAGCCAGCTTCAGCGGTTCCAGTTTTTCCTGGCGCTTGGCTTTATAGTCAATTTTTTCATCCAGACATTGCTGCAACAAGGCCAGAGCAGCTTCACGCAATTTATCGGGTTCAACCACCGCATCAACAACACCGTCGTTCAGCGCTTTGATTGCTTTATGTTGACCACCGGCAGCGATCCACTCCACTGCGTTGTCTACACCAATTACGCGCGGCATGCGTACTGTACCGCCGAAGCCGGGAAACAGGCCCAGCTTCACTTCCGGCAAACCCACCTGGGCTTTACTGGACATAACACGGAAGTCTGTTGCCAAACACATTTCCAAGCCACCACCCAAAGCCAGCCCGTTAATGGCAGTCACCGTGGGGAAAGGCAGATCTTCAATAGCGCAGAATGCTTCGTTGGACTTGAGACACCAGGCGGCAATTTCTTCCTCAGGCATCTTGAACATATCGGTGAATTCAGTGATATCGGCGCCCACAATAAAGACACCCTTACCACTGGTTACGATCATGCCCTTAATTGAGCTATCGGCTTTGAGGGCGGCGGCGGCCGCGCCCAGTTCTTCAACGGTTCCCCGGTCAAACTTATTGACCGACTCCCCTTCCAGATCAAAATTCAGTTCTACTATGCCGTCTTCTAACGGTTTGACCGTTACGGCTTTTCCTTGGTATATCATTAACGTTTCTCCCGCACTGGGTTAACGACAAGAAATTCAATTTCGCTTGATTTCAAACGATAGTTTGAAAGTGCTTGGCATGTTGCCGATTCCGGCTGGTTTTGGCAAGTTTTTTAGCTGTATCACAAGAAATCTGTCAATCGAGAGCCTGTATTCGTCCATTTCGGCATATTGACTACAAAGTCACGAACGGCCGTCAGCAACACTGGACTACGACTAGCGAAAGACATTCCCATACTCACATATTTAAAAGGTAACAGCCAACATGGATGAACAATGCCCGTGCCTATCGGGGCAACCCTATTTAACTTGTTGCGCACCACTGCTCTCGGGCACCCGAAAAGCGGAGACCGCCGGTCAATTGATGCGCTCCCGCTACTGTGCATTTGTTAAACAATCTGCCGAGTATCTAATCCAGACATTGCACCCGTCAAAACGTCGGCATGACGATGCCGAGCAACTTCGGCACAGCTTCATTGACACCGACTGGCTGGGACTGACCATTCTTAGGCAGGAACTGGGCCAACCCGTCGACAGCTCAGGAAGGGTCGAGTTTATCGCTCGCTTCCTGCAGGCCGGTCGGGCGGGACAAATTCATGAGTGTTCTGAATTCGTTAAAGAAAAAGATACCTGGTTTTACGTGGATGGCAGCCGTCAGCCCGAGTCCTTACCGGCAAGAAACGAACCCTGTTGGTGCGGAAACGGAAAAAAATTCAAAAAGTGTCACGGTTTTCATCGCTGAGCGTTATAAAAATAAACTGCATGGAAGAAAACATCATTACACAAGCCCGGCTTTTTGTCTGATAGTTATTAGAGTTTGTAAACGACCTTTTCTCAAACAAGAATGGATTCTAAGGGAGGATTCGTATGAAACGTTTGTACTATCTGTTCCAGGGCACCGCACCCGCAAAAACCATTACGGACGACCTGAAAATGGCCGGAATCGATTCCGGGCAACTGCACTTTATGAGTCGCGATGTGTCAGGCTTAACGTCAGCAAAAGTACACAATACCGGCATACTGGACGAAAAAGACATTTCCCACAGCGGCACCTACGGCGCGATTATCGGTTTAGGGCTTGGCATCATTCTGGGCTTTTATTTAATGACGACCGATTTGGCTCAGTCGATTTCCTTTGTTGTATTTTTAGTTTTGTGTGTGTTTTTCACCTGTCTGGGTACATGGGCAGGCGCGTTTATCGGCATGTCGATGGACAATCACCATATCGCACGTTTTCACGATGCCCTGGACCAGGGTGAGACCCTGCTTATGTTGGACACCTACGACATTAACGAGGAGAAGACGTTTAGACAGCTCATGCATCAGAAGCACGAAGAGGCTCACTACGAAGGTGAGGAAGACAATTTCAAAGTGTTTTTATAGAAGGTTAGCGTGCTTTGGCATTCGGAAAACGCTGATCCGGACCAGGTTCAGCGTTCACTAAACAGAGTGGATCACATACTGTTTATAAGAATTTTGGAGACTTCCGCAAACTCCACTTTGAGCTGGGAGAGCAGCGTATCGGAACTGGCCATTTCCCCCTCTTTGCCCATACTCTCGAGCTGACGGGCAAACTCGGAAAGCTTTAGTGCACACACGTTGGAGGACGACCCTTTCAGACTGTGCGCGATCTTACGCAAATTTTCCGGATCCTGTTGTTGAATCACCTCTTCTAATTCAACCAGCTTGCTTTGAGTGTCGGCTATAAAAGTATTCACCAGTGTTTCATATTCACTTTCCATGATTTCTTTTAAATCTTGCAATGCGGCAACATCCAAATGATCTTCCGGATTCGTCATAATCCTTACCCCCTTTTACACATCAACATGCCAGTCAAATACAACTTCAACCTGATTGCCTTCACCTAAATAACGGACAGAGCGACACATGGTATTGATCAGCGGGATTCCCCGTCCACTGTACCCTTCCGTGCGATGCTGTGCGGTATCGTTCTGTTTAAAGTCAAATCCAGGGCCTGTATCTTCTACCACAATCGTTAGAACTCCACCATCTTTTACCGGTAGGTGATCTATTTTAAACCTTACAAACCCTGCGTCCAGGCTGGCTAACTTTTCTGTTCGTTCCAGATAATAGCGGGCAAACCCATCGGCAGACGCTTTCAATTCCGAATGGAGATTCAATACCCCATGCTCCAGCGCGTTGGAATAAAGCTCAGACAATATGGTATAAATTTTTCCGCTATGGGGTCTCAGTCCGGGCACTTCCATTAACAAATGCGTTATTAATGGCAATGGGTTGAACTCACGAAGGGTCTGAGGCCGCAACTCATAAGTCATACTCCAGTCCTTGGGCCCACCCGCCATATAGGAGACCCCTCCTTCGCCGAAGTAATCCCCCATATCCTCTTCGTTTACCATGATAACTTCAACCATGGTGTAATCATCATCCTGTTCGCCGCGGCCCGCGTGATGCTCAACCGCTTTTTCAATATTGCTGAATATTTTGTCAGGATCGTCTGTACTTAGGATCACTTCCATTACCCGCTCTTCGCCGAACATTTCCCCTTCCATGTTGGAGGCTTCAATAATTCCGTCTGACCACAGCATAATACGATCGCCTTTCGTAAGCTGAATCAGTGTGCTGTCGGTTTTAAAACGGTCGTTGTCGACCACGCCCAAAGGCAAGTGACGGGAGGATATGTTTTCAACCTTGTGCATTTCCTTGCGGTAAATCAGGATGTCCGGCAAACCGCCCACCCAGATTTCAGCGGAACGCTTGCGGAAACTCAGATCAACCATACAGGCACAACAAAAAACACCGACCGGCAAAATGCGTTTTAGCTTCTTATTAATTTCACGCAGGATGTCCTGCAGCGAGAAGCCCTTTTGTGCCATACCATAGAAAATTTCGGATACCGGCATGGCACCAATAGCAGCCGGTAATCCATGGCCGGTAAAATCACCGAGAAACACATACATGCCACCTGAAGGTTTACGGGATGCCAACACCAGATCCCCGTTAAACACCGCCATCGGAGACAATAGATATTTGATATTCGGCGCATTAATACAGCCGGGGTGGGCGATATTATCGAACACCTGTTTTGCTACTTCCTGCTCATGTATTAAGCGGTCGTTGTGCAGGGATATTTCGTCGCGCTGTTTTTGGACCGTTTCATGCAAGCGTCGCATACTGGCGAAGGCCTTGATTTTGGCTTGCAGAATAATGCGGTTGTAGGGTTTGCTGAGGAAATCCAACCCCCCGGCTGCCAGACAATCGGCCAGGGATGTTGCATCACGAAGGGAAGTAAGAAATATGATCGGAACCAGGTTGTCGCCCGATAATTCCTTGATAGTGCGGGCAGCTTCAAATCCGTCAACATTCGGCATTAACGCATCAAGCAAAACCAGGTCCGGGGACTCTTCTTTGAAAATATCGATGGCTTCCTGGCCATCACGGGCGGTATAAACCCGGTGCCCTTCCTTGCGCACAATGGTTTGTAATATCAGCCGATCAGAATCGTTATCATCGGCAATCAGAATGCGAAGTACTTCGTCTTGAGCCAACCCTGCTTCTATTATCGAGCTACCATTACCCATAGACTCACACTACACCCACCGGGAGGGTGGGTGTGTTGGTTGAAACACTAACGAATTGTAAACAACTGTTCAAAATTGGATATGGTAAGAATTTTCTTAACATCCGGGTTGCAGTTTACAATTTCAATACTGGAGTTATCTCCCCCGGCGTGGTCTCTTAATAGCAGCAACATACCTAATGCCGAACTATCAAGATAAGTGGTCTCTTTCATGTCCACTATATAACCTTTGGGATCCTCTGATACTTTTTCATAAGCGTCTCGAAATTCCTGATGAGCACTAAAATCGAAACGCCCTTGAATCTTTATCGTCAGTTCACCCGAGGATGCTTCAGTAGACCATATAGCCATTATCTACACCTCAAGAAGCGGTTGCTAAAAACTACACCCCGTGACAGGGCCGTAAAAATCGTCCAATAATTAAGAGCATAGTCTATTTTTCCTATGCAAACTAATTTACTACATAATTTTTTCTGAATGATCCACCATCGCCCTTTTTCCTTCCACCCGTCCATTAATTTCACTGACCTGTTCGCTGTCAAGTGTGCCAGATAAACGCACCAAACGCATGTCTGTCAACACATCTTCCAACCTGACTTCCAATTGGTAAAGTGCATTGGTCAACTCGTTGAGCAATCTTCGAACAGCATCCCCCAGTTGCAACCAACGGACATCCAACTTCGGATTGCGCCGGTGCCGTTCCGCCAAATCGGTCAGATCTTTCTGGCCGATGCGGATATCCAATAGCAGGTCTTCCATACTCGCTAAAGGAAAGCAGTCAGGATCAAGCCGATAGTCTTCTATTGGCTGAGCCACTGCCAAATGGCAGGAATCCAATTTGTTACCCAGCCTGGATACTATGTTTTTCAGCTTTTCTATATCCTGCGCAGAACGCTTGCTAATCGCGACCAGATCTTGCGAGACCGTTACAAAGCCTTTCCCGATATCACCGGTTTTGGCCGCTTCAAACATCGAGTTAATTGCCAGCAACCCCGTGTTGGTGGCCATATCCATAGCCTGCTCCACCGTCTTACTGCCGCTTTTTATTGTGGCTTCGCAATAAGCATAGTCAGCTTTAAATAGTGACCAATTATGCAACAAGCTGGTTGTCAGTCGCTCGAAATAGTCAAGTTCGGGCCTGTCCACACTCAGAAAGGATTCTTGCCCTGGATTGACGTTAGGGTCGAAGGGCACAACCTCAACGGATCGCAAGCCACAGGTAAGGATCCAGAGAAAATAAGAGGCCAATACCAGCGCAGACAAATACAGCGGGACGTTGTTTATTCTGAGCAGAATCAAAACTGCAATGGATGCAAGCCCTGATAGCACTAGTAACGCGTTCAGTTTCAATTTCACTTGCTAACGCCCGATGTATAAAGATCAACGAAAACCGGATTCCTTTCTGTAAGGGCGGTCATCCAATATTTTTTGTTCTTGTTTATCTGCAATCAGTGACTCCTCAGTTTTCGCTTTCTCGATTAGCTGTTCCATAATTTTGACGTTGTGATTCGCCAACTGCCATTTTTTGGCCTGCGCCTGCACCGAAAGCTCTCTTTGCTTCACCATTTCGCCTTGCCGGGAAATAGCCTGTTGTAAGCGCGATATAAAAGCCTGGTAAAGGCCGAGTTGAGCCGCATTTTTAACGGTGCCGTGCTGATCCTGGATGGATTTGTAGTATTCAGCCAAATAACTTTTCAGTTCACTGTGTTGCTGCCGGGATTGCGTCAATTCTTTTTGGTACTTAGCCAGGGTCTGCGCTTCTTTACGTTCCTGCTGACGCTTTAGATTGCAGACGGGAATCAGACGAACTGACTTTTTCATTTTCCGATCCCTCCCTTTTCCTGGTTAGCCGGCACCGGCTATTTCATTTCGAATAATCGGTCCATGCCCGCCAGCGACGTTTTATAGTCCAGTTTTTCAGACATTGATTGCGCTAAAAAATCCCGGATCGGCTTAATCTTATGGATCGCCAAATCCGTTTCCGGGTCGCTTCCAGCAACATAGGCGCCGACGCTGATCAGATCTCGGCTCTGCTGGTAGCGGGCGTAAAGGCGCTTAACCAACTGCGCTTTTTTTAAATGCTCTTCGGTGACAACCTGGGGCATTGCCCGCGAAATGGAAGCTTCAATATCAATGGCCGGATACTGTCCTTCTTCAGCCAGCCGCCGCGCCAAGACCACGTGCCCATCAAGAATTGCACGGGCAGAATCGGCCACCGGATCCTGTACATCATCGCCTTCTGTTAAAACAGTATAGAACGCAGTGATCGAACCACCACCCTCCTTGCCATTACCGGCACGCTCTACCAGCGCTGGTAGCTTGGCGAATACCGAGGGCGGATAGCCTTTGGTGGCCGGAGGCTCTCCGATTGCCAGCGCTATCTCCCTTTGGGCCTGCGCATAACGGGTGAGAGAATCCATCAACAACAAAACATTTTTGCCCTGATCCCGGAAATGCTCGGCAATTGCAG
The DNA here is from genome assembly GCF_009746715.1 of Ketobacter sp. MCCC 1A13808. Lineage (NCBI taxonomy): Bacteria > Pseudomonadati > Pseudomonadota > Gammaproteobacteria > Pseudomonadales > Ketobacteraceae > Ketobacter > Ketobacter nezhaii. The sequence goes on along the minus strand of NZ_VRKW01000005.1, from coordinate 159,972 downwards.
TTGCCAGCATGGCGCCGTGCATGCGCATCAGGGGTGAATCATCCGCCGGTGAAGCGACCACGACAGACCGGCGAAGCCCTTCTTCACCCAAGCTGTGTTCGATAAATTCTTTTACTTCACGGCCGCGCTCTCCGATCAGACCTACCACCGTAATATCCGCTGTGGTAAACCGCGTCATCATACCGAGCAGAACACTTTTGCCCACGCCACTGCCAGCAAACAACCCCATACGCTGACCGCGCCCCACAGTGAGCAAACTATTGATCGCCCGCACACCCACATCCATCGGTTCAATGATAGGCTGTCGTTCAAGGGGGTTGATTGCTTCACGACTGAGACTGGTGTAGCCGTCCGCTTTTAGCGCACCTTTGCCATCCAGCGGTTGACCACGGCCATCGAGCACACGGCCTAACAGGTTCATTCCCACCGGTACCTGGGCAACAAGACGGTTAGGGATAACCCGGGCGCCCGGCTGCAAACCACTCACCGGTTCGATGGGCATCAAATACATTTTATTGCCAGAGAAGCCCACGACTTCGGCCTCCACATCCAACCCATCGTGGTTCCGGATAGTACAATGTCCACCTATCGGGACGCTGCAACCCACCGCTTCCAGCGTCAGCCCCACCATACGAAGTAGACGACCTTCAACCTGAATATCCGGTTCAGCCTGGGTATAGGGTAAATAACGATTCAGGCGTTGGGCGATACTAGAGCGAAGATTGAGATCCGTCATCCGATGGCTCCTCGTTCCAGCGTTCATCCAGCACGGTCATGTCTTCTGGATGGTGCGGGTCGTTAGCATGATCCTGGAGGTTATTGTATTGACTGTCCTCCGCGAGCAGCTCAGCACTATCATCGACAAAGCAATCGATTTCATCCAGCAGTTGGTCAACATGACCGTGCTGCTGTCCGCGCTCTTCCAATGCTTGCTGTTGCTGCTCATAGACTTGCCGGATCACAGACGCTAAACGGCGTTCTGCGCGGGCATCCACCATGCTGTTGTCAGTCTCTATTATGCAGCCACCGGGTGTAACGGCAGGATGGGCCTGAATTCGCCAGCCCGGCTCCCACTCTCCGCCGGCCTTCATGTGGGACTCTACCATCTCCGCATCGGCGGCGTTCAGGTGGATCTTCATTCGCTGGTCACCCGGCTGAATGGTTTCCAACGCTGCTTCAACAATTTGCAAAACAACCGACGATTCGATGCTTAATTCCCGGTGCACGACCCGTTTGCAAATCTGCTCCACCAGATGCAACAACACCCGTTCGAGTTCTTCATCCTGCTTGGGAATCGGTTCAAGCAGAACGCGACAAATTTGTGACATTCGGGTAATAGCTGCTTTTACGTCACCTTCGCCGCTGGTATACCCCGCCTGATAGCCTTCGGCTTTGCCTGCTTCACGCCCTTCCTGTAATCCTTCTTCATATGCGGCCTGCCTGATTTGCTCAAGCGCTTCTGCGGTGAGAGGCCGGATTACCTCTTCCTCTTCCGGTGCGGGGTCTGCAATAAGCCCGACCGGCTTCTTTTTGGCCGGACTGTTATAAACATTGGATTTAAGCGGGATGTCATCCTCCATATTGGGCAGATGCCAACGTTCCCAAGCGCTCATCTTGTCTTTTGCGGTATTGTCCGAGTTCAGCACATCAGGCTTTTTAGACGACGACATGGTATTGGCTCCGGTACTGCAACATTAAACCATCTCCTCGCCGCCTTTACCGCCCAGTACGATCTCGCCTGCATCCGCCATACGTCGTGCTATACCAAGAATTTCTTTTTGCGCGGTCTCTACTTCACTGAGTTTAACCGGACCCTTCGCTTCCAGGTCATCACGGAGTAATTCAGCGGCGCGTTTGGACATATTACCGAAGATTTTTTCTTTGACGTTCTCATCGGCTCCTTTTAAAGCCAGAATCAGGGACTCGGAAGAGACTTCACGTAACAGCGCCTGAATCCCGCGATCATCAACATCACCCAGGTTATCAAACACAAACATCATGTCAGAAATTTCCTGCGCCAGTTCTTCGTCTATGTCCTTTATACCTTCCATTAACGTGGATTCGGCGTTCGTATCGAGGAAATTCATTATGTCTGCTGCACACTTCGACCCGCCCATATTAGTGGAGGCAGAGCCGGTCTGTTTGGAAAACTGCTTTTCCAGAATGTCGTTGAGTTCCTGCATCGCGTGGGGCTGCACTGACTCCAGTGAGGCAATGCGCATAATGATGTCCAGCCGAACTTTCTCATCAAAGAAACTTAGGGTTTCTGCTGCCTGGTCCGAATCCAGATAGGCCACGACAATAGCTTGGATTTGCGGGTGTTCAAAACGGATGATGTCTGCGACGGAACGGGAATCCATCCAGCGTAATGTGTCCAGGCCTGTGGTGTTCCCGCCTGTCAAAATCCGGTCAACCAGGGTGCCGGCTTTGTCTTCGCCCAAAGCGTTGACCAGCATCTTGCGGATATAGCCGTCGGCGCCCACGCCCAGGGCCGTTTGATTCGAGAAAACGTCCATAAAGTCGGCCATGACCGCCTCTACCTGGTCTTTGCGCACATTCTGTAATTTAGCCATGCACAGACCGATCTTCTGAACCTCTTTAGGCCCCATATGACGTAATACTTCTGCCGCGTTTTCTTCGCCCAGAGACATCAGTAAAATCGCTGCCTTCTCAACGGGAGGCAGCGAACTTACCAGATCCTGCTTGTCATTTGTTTCTTGCTTACTCATTCGCCACCCAGGATTTCACAACCTGTGCTACTCGGCGCGGATCCTCCGCAACCATGGATTTAACCGCATCCAGATGCTGATTATAAGAGGCGTCGGGGCCGGGCAAGAGCGGATTCTGACTGCCACTCAGTGTCACTGAAGCACCCTCACCCACCGCACCAGGCGCGCCCGAAGCACCCGCCAAACCATTGGTCTCCATTTGCGATTCAAGTGCTGCCATGGAGTCGTCCTGCCCGTTTTCTGCCAGTTTCTTCAGTATAGGCCTCAAAACCGCTAAAAACAGGAACATCACGAAGAGAATGCCCCCGACCCGCTTCACCGCATCCCAGAACCAAGGCCGCTCCCAAATCGGTGTTTCGGGGATCACGATCTCTTCGTTGGCGTATTGACGGAATGCTTGATTAACCACAGTGACGCTGTCTCCACGGGCAGCACTGAAACCGACCGCATCCTGGACCAATACCCGGATTCGCTCCAGTTCAGCATCACTGAGGGCAGTACGGACAAAGTCTTTTGCTTCACTGCCTGCTGGGGGTGGCATCAATTTATCGTCCAGAACCACGGCCACGGACAAGCGTTTTACTGCTCCCACTGAATGGCGGGTGTGACTGATGGTCCGGTCCAGCTCGAAATTACGGGTTGCCTGTTTTCTGACGTTGCCATTGTTCGCGGTTTCTGTTTCAGCGGTGGTTGCCAACTCTTCCGGCGCCGTTACCGCTCCTGGCGGCTGATTAGACAGGGCACCCGGGATTCCCTGGGTGGCTCCGCCGCCCACGATTTCGCTCAACGTTTGCTCGCTGCGTACAGCAGGTAGGTCCGGGCTGAAATATTCCGAAGTTTGTTCGGTTTGGTTGAAATCGATATCGGCACTGACCTGAACCTTGAAGCCGTCATTGCCCACCAGCGGGTTCAGAATACTGTTAATGCGCTCCACGTATTTCTGCTCCATTTGCTTACTGTAATCCAGCTGCTTGGCAGCCAAAGCAATATCGGAGTCATTGTCAGTTTGCGACAGCAATTGACCGCGCTGATCCACTACGGTTACGTGCTTGTCTTCCAATTCAGGAATACTGGACGCGACCAGATGGATTATCGAAGCCACCTGCATCTTCTCGAGATTCTGATTGGGATACAGCTCGACGAATACCGATGCGCTGGGTTTGCGGTTATCGTTAACAAATACCGAACGTTTCGGAATCGCCAGGTGTACACGTGCACCCCGTACCCGGTTCATACTAGATATAGTGCGGGCCAATTCGCCTTCAATACTGCGGTGATAACGGGTTTTTTCCATGAACTGGCTGGTGCCGAACGCCTGCTCTTTATCTAGCAGCTCATAACCCAGTGTACTTCCGGCTGGAAAACCTTCTGCCGCCAGCTTCATACGAGCCTGGTGAATCTTGTCGGACTCCACCAATATCATTCCGGAACCGGTGTCGACTTTAAAACGAATTTGCTCTCGTTGCAGAATGTCAGCCACCTGCCCCGCTTCCAAATGAGATATGTCAGTGTAGAGAGGACGGAAATCCGGCTCCTGACTCCACAGAACGACCCATAAACCAATAGAAATAGCAGCAGCCAAGCCGACAATCAGACCGATCTGCTTCACGATAGTCAGGCCGCCCAGCCCATCCAACACCGCGAATCCGGTGCTTTCTTTCTTTTCTTCTGACATTTAAAAGCGCTCCAGGGTGATCGGCAGATTAGACCGGCATGTTCATGATGTCTTTATAGGAATCCACCAATTTGTTGCGAACCTGAACGACCGCCTGAAATGCGATACTGGATTTTTGGGAGGCAACCATTACTCGGGTAATATCGACGTTGCTGTCGCCTCTGAGGTACGCTTCCTGCAACTGGCCCGAGGTTGATTGCATGTCGCTCACTTTGTCCAGTGCATCCTTGAACATGGATGAAAACTGCGGTTCAGATGAATTCTGAATCTGCAATTCCTGCTGGGGTTTCATCTCCATGTTGGCGATGCTTTTCATTTCCCGCATTTGGGCCAACAAAGAATTCATTTCAACAGAGCCTGACATAGCGTTTTCCTCGAACCGATGTTTTTTTGACGATTAAGAGCCTATGCACAGACTCTTTCAACATCTATGCCATAGTCACGCATACGGGCTAATTTATAACGTAAAGTCCGGGGACTGATACCCAGTTTTTCGGCGGTTTGCTTCTTGCTGCCATTAACCGCTTTCAAAGTGTCAATAATGACTTCGAACTCTCGCTTCTTCAGATCTTCACCCAGGGCGCCGGCGGCGGCCTCTTCGCTTTCCGCCGAGTCTAGTGAAATGCCGTGCATATCATCTTCCGGTATAAAAATGTCATCCGCGGTGATAATGCCGTCATTACACAGGATTAGCGCCCGCTGTATAACATTATCCAGTTCCCGGATGTTGCCGGGCCAGGTGTGTTGCAACAAGCGCCATTCAGCACCGACATCCAAAACGATACGCTTGTTCGCGGTTTGTTTATTTTCAATTAAACGCAATGCCAACGGAATGATATCGTCTTTGCGCTCACGCAATGGTTTCCACAGCAGCGGAAACACACATAAACGGTAATACAAATCCTCACGGAAATTACCCTTCTCTACTTCCCGGCGCAGGTTACGATTGGTGGTCGCCAACACCCGCACATCGAGAGAGATAGTGGCGCGGCCACCAATTCGTTCGACTTCTTTTTCCTGCAGCACACGCAGCAGTTTGGACTGTAAACCAATATCCATTTCTGACACTTCGTCCAAAAGCAAAGTACCCCCATTAGCCTGTTCGAATTTACCGGCATTGCTTTGATGGGCGCCGGTAAACGCGCCTTTCTCGTGTCCGAACATAGTCGCTTCCAGCATATTTTCCGGAATCGCCGCGCAATTGATGGCAACGAACGGCTTCTCGCTGCGTGCGGAGTGACGATGAATATAACGAGCCAATACTTCCTTCCCGGTTCCGCTTTCACCCATAATCATGACACTGGAATCGGTTGCGGCCACTCGTTTTGCTAATTGGAAAACACTGATTGTTTCACGATCCACTGCGACCGGCTCATGGCTTTCCGGGGTTATCCGTATAAAACGTTCAACAACATTGGTTAACTTATCCGTGGAAAAAGGCTTTTCCAGGTAATCGACAGCACCGTTGCGAATCGCTTCCACAGCATTGGAAATACTGCCGTAGGCTGTCATGATTAAAACGGGAATGTGAGGCCAACCCGAGGCCACTTTACGTAATAACTGATAGCCATCCATGCCGGGCATATTAACGTCAGATATAATCAGTTCGCATTCAGATTTGTTGAGCCACGCAATCGCAGACTCACCATCACCAACGCCTTCCACATTGATGCCTGATACTTCCAGGGTATCAACAATGGCTTCACGCAGATCCGCATCATCTTCAACTACCAACACGTGTATTTTTCTCATTGGAATGCTCCTTGACTAGCATTGTTGCACTGCTCAACAGGCAAGTTTATTTGGGCACAAGCGCCGCCTTCGGGACGATTGGATATGTCAAAAGTACCACCATGGGCTTCTACAACCGCGCGCACAACTGATAGCCCTAACCCCGTTCCGGTGGCTTTGGTAGTGAAGAAGGGCTCAGTAACCTGTTCTGCTTCTGCGCTCAAACCCGGACCGTTATCACTTACCAGAAATTCGATTAAACCGTTTTCTGGCTTCTTCAAACGCAGGAGAATGTGAGCTTGAATTCCGGCATCACGACAGGCTTCGCTGGCGTTTTCAAATAAATTGGAGAAAGCACTGGTCAGCAGCTCCACATTACACCGCACACTTCCGGCCGGAATACTGTCAGCAAAGTCGATTTGACACTGTCGCTGTATTTTCACATCTTCCGCCTGGGCCTGAATAACCGACATTATCTGACCTAAAGACAGGTTGTCCTTCAGCACCACACCGGACTTTGAGAAAATCAACATATCCCGCACCTGCTGTTCCAGATGCTGTAAACGCTGTTTTAATTTATTGGCATACTTTAATCGGCGCGCTTCCTCTAATTGCGGCGACGCAAGGTGGTCGGCATACAATATCGCGGTAGAAAGCGGTGTACGAATCTGGTGAGCGAGAGAAGCCGTCATGCGACCCATATCGGACAACTTTCGGCTATGGTTCAGTTTGTTTTGCAGAACACGGGTTTCTGTTTGATCCGCGATAACAATTATCTGGCCCGGCTCACTGTTTAGGGATTGAGTGACGACACTAACCAAACGCCCGCTTTTTAAAAGCAACTCATGACCATCGGGCGGCTGTCGCGAAAAGCATTGGTTAATCACGTCAATCCATTTGGTATGCAGAATATCGTCGCTCAGGAGCGTTCTGGCCAGACTGTTGGCTTTGACTACTACCCCCCGCCCATCAAGCAGAATGAACCCAACCGGAATCGCACTGACTATGACGTCGAGCCGATCTGCCAGCAATTCACGGGCACTGTGTTGCGAGATACGCTCACGATCCGTCTCTGCCAATGCCGATTGTAACTCTCCCACCCGCTGCTCCAGCTCGTGGTAGGAGGTTGTCAATTGGTTCGAAATACGATTGAAGGTAGTGAATGCAGATTGCAGGCTGTCTTGAAGATCCGGACCGCTTTTCACAGCCGAGACGATCGCTGTCATTTCCGGTTTAAATTCACTCCCCATAGCCGGCTCCGGCTGAATTGCAGCAGGTTGGGTGGGAGTAGCCAATACAGTCATTTTTTGCTCCATTCATGGACAATAATAGGCATATAAGCAAGCCCCGTGCCTAGAATGGATAAGCTATGTTTTTCAGGGCGTTACGATTGGCAATGGAGAGAGGGGTCTGCATCCGGGCGGGAATTTGACGCTCACCAGCGGTTATAGCGCTTTTTTCAGAAGTAAAATCCCGGACATTTGACAATGTCCGGGATCAGCGTGTTTTGCTGAGGAGTAGAGGAAATAGAAACAGGAAAAGCTTTCAGACCCGGTTCAAATCGTATTTACGCATTTTTTCCACCAGGGTGGTTCTGCGTATTTTTAATTTTTCGGCGGCACGGGCTACTACACCGTTGCAATCGTCCAGAGCCTGCTTTATGAGATTGGACTCCAACGTCGCCAGATATTCTTTCAGATCAATACCGTTCACCGGCAATAGAGCTGGCGTGTCCATGCTGACGTAACCCGGCACATTCATATCCGCGGTTTCTTCCGGCATACACTGGTCTTCGTCAATATCATCAACATGACGGAATCGTTTGGGCAAATCCGCGACCCCCACCACACCATAGGGATGAGTAATCACCAGACGTTCTACCAGATTAGCCAGTTCTCGCACGTTGCCTGGCCATTCATGCCGACACAACCCCATTATGGCCGCTGAATTAAACCGTATGGAACCCCGCTTTTCATTTTCAATGCGGGCCACCAATTCATTTAAAAGCAATGGAATGTCTTCGGTTCGTTCACGAAGCGGCGGCATTTCGATGGGAAAAACATTGATCCGATAAAACAGATCTTCCCGAAATTTTCCCTCGGTTATGTGGTTCTCCAAATTTTGATGCGTTGCAGCGATGACCCGCACATCTGCATTCAGCGTTTTAGAGCCACCCACCCGCTCATACGTCCTTTCTTGCAATACCCTAAGCAATTTAACCTGCATATGCAGTGGCATATCACCGATTTCATCAAGGAAAATCGTGCCGCCTTCCGCTAATTCAAAACGTCCCGCGCGGCTGGTGATCGCGCCAGTGAATGCGCCTTTCTCATGACCGAATAACTCGCTTTCCAACAACTCTTGCGGAATTGCCCCGCAGTTTACGGGTACAAATGGCTTGTGGCGGCGATGGGAGTTGTAATGCAGATTACGCGCCACCACTTCCTTACCGGTTCCGGACTCTCCGGTAATCAATACGTTTACGTCTTTATCGGCGACCTGAGCCATTAGCTCACGTACTTTTATGATAGAGCGGCTGGTGCCTACCAGACTGCGGAATAACTGCGCCTCCCGGCGCTGTGAGCGAACCGGATCAGATGACAGATGATCTTTATAAACCTGGGCCCGGTGTAGGGTATCCATCATTTTGGTGTAACTGGGTGGCGTTTCTATTACCGCTATGACGGCTTTGAATTGGTCGTCTGCTTTACTGGCTATATCCAAATTGTCCATCAGCACGATTGGCAGAGTGGTATCCCACTGAACCAGCTTTTCAATAGCCGCCTCCGGACTTTTAACTTCCCCTAACACCACACAGGTAAAGCATCCACTTTCGTGTGCATCGACAATCCCTTCAAAGGAGGCGCCATCACAATCGGTTGTGCTTTCGCCCACAAAATCCAGAATCACTTTCAGGTCGTGCCGACGCTTGGGGTCGTCGTCCACTAACAGCACTTTAATTTCTCGCCACATGTTCTATGTTCTTATCCGATTTACCGCATTTGGTCAGCAAAGTCGAAACTACTGACACCATTTTGATCGTTATTATTCAGTAAAGGTTATAGAGTGTGGATTGGTCAAATAACTGACGCGACATTATTAAAAAACTTTAGATAACTATTAGTTTTGTTTACAGGTAAGGAGCCGAGAGGGATTTTTAACTAAATAATTACGGACAGATTTGGTCAGGTACACTCTACGTACTGCCGCTCTGAATAGGCTTTTCGCTGTAATAAACGCAGGTCGCTCCCGCGACCCGCATTAAACGGCAATATGACGGGCCACATCCAAATAGGTGTTGGTATTTGTGTGGTTTCGGTTCAGGGATCGAAGCTGATTTCCGGCCTCTTGCTTGGCGGCTTCAACACACGCCACTGCACGCTTATACAATATAATGATGTTTTCCAGGTCCCGCTGCAGGCTCGGCAAATCGACGCTCTGCTGAGTTTTCAGGGGTAACACTGATCGCAGAAAGCGATCGCATTGCAGACACACGTCTTTCAACTGATCCAGATCACCTGAATCCAGGGCGGCTTCTATACGCTGGCTATGTTCAGAAAAATTCAACATGGTAGTGCTCTCAACCTGGTACAGATTGGCCGGACTGCGAAAAAATCTCTTTTGCCTGATCACCGATGCCATCCCAGCCCTCTTTTATTTCGCGTAACAGGCCAATGACTTCTTGCACCGGAATTTTACTGTTTTCACGACCGGCGTCAAATAACCGCACCGTCATGTAGTCATACAAACGGTCCAGATTCTGCGACAGTTCGCCGCCTTTTTCGTGATCCAAAAAGCCCTGCAAACCGCCAATTATGGTGATAGCGCGCCCCACATGTTTACCACGGCCTTCGATATCATTGCGGTCTATACAGCCCAAAGATTGTTGCAGGCTATCCAGAGCACCCTGGTATAACATTCCGATTAATTGATGTGGATTAGCCTCCTCCACACCCGTTTGCTTGTTCATTTTTGCGTATTGCTGCGCGCCTGTTCTCATATTCATGGTGATGCCTTTTAAATCCGTGTTATTTTTTCTTGTTGCTCATGCCGGAGCTGATCATATCTAATTGAGACGTGACAAAATCTCCGGTACTTTGCAACTGCCCTACCAGAATATCTAAACTGGTGTATTGCTTGCGAATACGTTCGGAAAAGGATTCCACTCGCAAAGTTAAACGTTCCCGCTGTTCGTCTATATCTTTTAGTTGGGCAAGGAAGGAGCTATTACGGCTGGCTATCAGCCCATCGCTGGAAAGGAAATCATCGACCCTTTCATCCAGCTTAGAGAAAACACCGTTTTCCCCGCCCAACAAATTGGCGACATCATCAAAGTTATTTGCTAACGCCGTATTTAATTTGGATGAATCCAGCTTTAAGGATCCATCACGCTGCGTGGTAATGCCGATTGAGGCCAAAGTCGAAAACTGTCCTCCGCCCTCCAAAGCACTGGATACAGTACGGCGAATCTGCGTTTCGATGGTTCGGGCCGCGAAATCACCCGTTAACAATCCGGCTTCATCCGCAGCCTGGTCATAGTCGGTGAGAAAATCGAGAGCGTCACTGAGCGCGTTAAATGCCTCAACGAACTCGGCCAGTTTTCCGCTGATCGCTGTTTTGTCCAACCCCACATTGAGCAATCCGGTTTCACCCGGGCTGGCGGATTTGGCAGTAATAGTCACGCCTTGAATGGCATTGGAGAATTCATTAGTCGCGCTGGTGACAGGATATTCGCCATCCAGCAATAGCATGGCGTCGAGCGCAGCCGACTTCTCATCCATATTGCCATTGTTTACATCGCTGAATACGAATGCGGATAATCCGACATTATCTGCGTCATTGCCATCGGAGTCACCGCTGACCGCCACTGTAATATTGTTGGCAGCTCCACTTTCATCGGCGGTGAACACTAATTTAGATAACGTACCACCCGCACCGTCACTGTAATTTAGAATACTGGCTGTGACACCGGGGTTATCTTCTGCCTCGTTAATCGCATCTCGAATACCTGACAGAGTATTGTTCGACCCACCGACAATAGTCACATCGAAGCTTTCACCGCCCATGCTAATGCTGATAGTGCCGGCACCCACTGCGGCGTCTCCATCGGCAAAACTGGCACCGGAGATTAATTTGTGGTTCGAAGCTAATTGGGTGACCTCAATAGAGGTATTGCCGACTGCCGCTCCGGAGCCGGCACTGACGGTAAACAGGTCTTCATCACTGCTGGTCGCCGTACGGGCGGCAAGTTCTTGCAGGGAGGAAAGGCCAGAAAGTGCATCCTGAAAATCCTGCAAAGCGCCTTTTAACGATCCATAGGCGGAAATATTGGCTTGAATTTCTACCTCACGATTAGCCAGACGCGTTTCCGTCGGAATACGTTCCGCATCGGTAAGCGTCTCAATAATCGTTTCAATATCAAGGCCTGAGCCTGTACCCGCGGCAGTAATCGATGCCATTATGAACCTCTTAACATTGCCGTATCCAGTACCTTCGCAAATACCGATAGAGTCAAAAAACCTGACACGCCTGACACTGATTGCGCATCTTACTGCAGGACAATGCAACTAGCATACCAGGGTTGAAAGCCACTTCCGAAGCAGTTGACCTACTCACAGTATAGTATCGGCGGCTGATCTCTGATCTTTAGTTTTGCATAGGATTTCGTAGTGATTGAATGCCGGAATACGAAACATCGGAAACCAAAATAAAAAAAGAATAAGCGCACTTATTTTTATAACTTCAATACACCAAATGTGATCCCGCAACCCACTGCATAAATCGACCTACATCCCGTTTGGCATAAAAACCGGCTGTAGTTGTATTGATTAGTTCTATGGAACTGCATACGATTCCCGGACTAATCCGATAAAAGCAATAGCAATACTAATGTGGAGCATCACCATGACAGGGAATTTCGTTGTTCTTTCTTTACTGGCGTTTTGGGTTCTGATTTCTGTTACGCCCTCTCAAGCAGAAATGGTTTTGGATAATAGCGCAATAGGCGCCACCGAAAATGCGGTAGTGATGCCGGATGGCCGTTATTTTGTAGCGGGCGACCGAGGGATTTTCGAAATAAAACGCTCAGTGGATATCAGTCCGGATTGCTTTTATGAAGCGGTTTCAGGACTCACCACGTGTTTGCAGGTGGCGAAACCGTCGAACAGCCGCAATGGCTTTTTCTCCGGATTAACCACAGATGGAGAGCACCTTTACGCCGCTTACAACCAATGGAATCCATTTTTGTTATTGCTTGGCCGCCCTGCTGCGGCAGCATTTTATAAGATTCTCCCTGGCACCAGTGCCGCCGCCCGCATCCAGATTAAACCATTCGAGAACCCCGTTTGGTACAACGGCATGGTAACGCTGGACTCCGACACTCTATTACTTTCCGCGTCTCAGTCAGGAACCGCTCTTAACTTCGCTGGCCCAGCCATCGTCCGTTTAACCATCACCGATCACGAAAACCTGCACTTTGAACTGGGTGAGTGGTTATCCGCCGGACCCGGCATGTTACTGCCAAACGGATTAGTTAAAGGCGGTGAGTCGTTGTATTTTGTCGGAGGTCAAAGCCTGTTTCGGGTTAATATAGACGCTGAAGGAAATGCCGGCGAACCAACAAGAATCTACAAGACCGGGCCTTTTCATTTTATGGATGATCTTACACTCAGCGGCGACACACTGGCTGTTACGGAATTCTCACCAATTAACGGCCTGGTAAAAAACTATATCACCCTGCTGGATATAGGCAGTAATCACCTCATCAAAAAAATACCAAGTGATCGCATCCAGCTTAGCAGTCTGGCAGTAGACCAGGGTCTGATTGGAAATGCAGGAGATTTAATTGGAACCAGTTACTTTCAGGGCGGGATTCATGTATACACCATCGATACATCCGCCGAGCAACGCTTGTAATTAATTCCAATGGTGCGAACGAAAGGTGTTTAGCGGGTTAACGCAGATATTTTGTCGCTTTCGAGCACTTGCCAGAGGCCATGCACAACGGTGCGAATATCACTTTCTGCCAGAAAATTATGGAATGGTAATCCGATAACACGATTATTCAAATGGTCCACAACCGTCAAAATAGACTTGCCGTCCGCTCCGATACGCCGGCAATGCTGCCAACGGCCATGATTGTGCAAGCCGGGATTGTACCAAAGTCGAGTTTCGATGCCTTTGGTAGCTAAAAGCGCTTGCACATCTTTGATCCCAATTTTTAAATCATCGTGCAATTTAACCGGCATCGCTGAACGTACATTGCGGGATGGCAACGATACGAGCCTATCCGGAGCGCCTGATGAATCCGAATACGATTGCAATGACCAAAAATCAGCGCTAACCCGATGGAAATTCAGGTAGGCCATTTCAATCCTGGCACGCTTGAGCTGGAGATTCTGCCAACGCTCAATCTGAGCCAGCCCCACCGCAGCATGATACTCGCTGATCTTCGCGTTGGTCCCCGCGGCCACCACCATACCGGTCGAGTCCATACCAAAATTTGAGTAACGGCGGGCGTTCTGTATAAGTGTTCCATCATAACTTGCCAGCACTCCACCCTCTCCTACACCGAATGCTTTAGTCGCGTGCATGCTATAGGCAACATGAACATTTTCCGCCACCTGCTGCGTACCCAGAGCCGGGGCAGCGTCAATTAACACCGGTATCTTAGTCTCCGCAAAGAATCGGCTCCATTCTCCGGCAGGAAGTGGCCTGCCCAGAGCAGCAACTGGCAGCACGGCATCAAAATCCAAATAGCCCAATGCGGCTTTGGCTATTTCCGGTGTAAGCACCCAACTGACCGGGTCGACATCACAAAACACGGGAATAAATCCGCAGTTCTCCACCGCATTTGCCGATGCCGGAAACGTAAAAGACGGGATAAGAATTTGAGAACCAGGCTTCAAATTGAGTGCTTTCAGTCCCAATTCGAGCGCGGCAGTACCTGAGTTGCATAACAAAGTATGCACAGTGTGGGTTCTAAAATGAGTTTCTTTGATCTGATTATTTAAGCGTTCCGCCAGCGGTCCAAAATTGGAGTACCAGCGGGTATCGTCCAATTCCGACAAAAAAGGCAACAACTCAGCAGCCGCCGGCATGTCCGGCACCAGATAAGGAATCGTTATGGGATACCCTGACATCTCATACCCTCTGTTACCTTTGCTGCGCTTTACCCTGCCTAAAGGGCCGAAGCAGTTTAGGCGTACGAATCAACCAGAATACCCAACAACGCATCATCAATACCCTGCCCCATACTTTTCGCAATCTGAATTACATCTTCAGGGGGGATCTGACGAATAACTTCGTCGGTTTCCTTGTCTATAACTGTAATTATGACCCTGTTTTCCTGTTCTGCCACTTTGAAGTCCAAACTTCGTTGATTCTTCTGCATCAACTCACGAACTTTCGGAATTACTTCTGCAACGCTGGCTTTGATCGCTTGCTGGAGTGCCTTTTCTTCGTCCTGCATGGACACCGGCGCATTGCTTAAGACTTCTTTGTTTTCTACTGAAGTCGATTCTTCTGTTGCAGATACCACTTCGATTTTTTTATCCGGATTATCCACAGGCTTAGTCTGCACCCCCTTCGCAGTCAAGCCACTCGCCACTTCAATACTGGACGGACTATTGTTAATCATAACGATCACCCGACGGGATTATACAAACGCGAGCACCCGGAATGTTTCCATCCCGGGGCTCGCTCGTTTCTACATATACCATTTGGCTAAGGTGCTAGACCTTATCCAAGCAGTGATAACGCTTGTTGTGGCAAGGCGTTAGCTTGAGCCAGCACCGAGATACCTGCTTGTTGCAGAACCTGGTTCTTGGACAGGTTAGCGGTCTCAGCAGCAAAGTCGGCATCCAGTACTCGTGAACGAGAAGCTGACAGACTTTCGGACACTGCTGACAGGTTTCGGATAGTGGATTCAAATCGGTTTTGAACCGCACCCAGATCTGCCCGGAAAGAGTCAATCTGGCCCAGAGCACTGTCAATCGCTTCCATGGTGATGTTGGCGCCTTCAACAGTGGTTACATCTGCATTGGCAACTGAACCGGTTGCTTGAACGTTTGTGCGGTCGGCATCTTCGCTACCCAAACCACCTGTGGACGTGTCTATGTTGATGGTATCCTGCGCTGATATGGTCAGTTCACCGGTTTTGATGCCGTTGGTTACCGCAGTTATATTATTACCATCACCACCCCAAAGAATATCAGCGCCAGCATCCGTTGCATCAACCACAATATCGCGGCCATCTTCAGCGGTTAACAACAGGTTTCCGCTTTCGTCAATGCTCGCAGTAACGCCAGTAACATCGGACTTGGCATTAATCGCAGTTGTTAAAGCGCCATTGGCGTCTTTTTCCTGAACTTCAACAGGGCCGATATTGACACCGTTAATGCTGAAATCAGCATTAGCTAAACTGCCACTACCAACATAGGCATCACCAGCGACGGTGCTAGCCACATCGGTTGTTTCAAAAGTGGTTTTTGCACT
The DNA here is from genome assembly GCF_009746715.1 of Ketobacter sp. MCCC 1A13808. Taxonomy (NCBI): domain Bacteria; kingdom Pseudomonadati; phylum Pseudomonadota; class Gammaproteobacteria; order Pseudomonadales; family Ketobacteraceae; genus Ketobacter; species Ketobacter nezhaii. The sequence goes on along the minus strand of NZ_VRKW01000005.1, from coordinate 144,342 downwards.
GGCATAAACCCCTTCCAGACCTTCTACACCATCTTCACGTAGCGAGTTGATGCGGTCAGCCAGCGATTTCGCAAAACCGGTACCATAATCATCGGCTTCGGTATCTTCCAAATCAGCAACGGCAGCTCCGGTAATAGTTCCACCATTAGCTGCAGACAGAACATCAACGGAAGTCGCGTTAGCTGAGGAACCGATTCGGATCTCAAGGGCAGATTGGTTAGCACCTGCGGCATTCCCCGCATCGAATGTAGTCGCAACGGCACCGGGCTGTGAACCCAGAGCAGAAGTACGAGCGTCTACGCCCTTAACCGATACGGTCTCGCCGGCTTGAGCGCCAACCTGGAAATTAAGTGTGCTGGCGGAACCATTGGCTACTTTGGTACCGTTAAAGGTTGTAGTACCGGCAATACGATCAATTTCAGAAACCAGTTGGTCTACTTCAGCCTGCAAAGATTGACGGTCAGATGCACTGTTCGAATCATTAGCAGACTGAACCGCAAGATCACGAATACGTTGCAAGGAAGTTGTGATTTCATCCAGCGCACTTTCTGTCGTCTGGGCGAAGGAAATTCCATCGTTTGCATTACGAACCGCAACGTTCATACCGCGGATCTGAGTGGTAAAACGGTTAGAAATCGCAAGGCCTGCTGCGTCGTCTTTAGCACTGTTAATGCGCAGACCAGAAGACAGACGTTCCAGTGAAGTCTGCAGTGAACCCTGAGATTTGTTCAGGTTACGCTGCGCCGATAAAGATGATACGTTGGTGTTGATAATGCTTGGCATGGTAAATCTCCTGCTGTGAAACACGACCTCAATGACCATTGAGGTTTAACTTGTTTGGTATTGCCTCGGTTTGTTGGAGGCCGTGTGAACTGCGTCATCCGCCTTCACTTAAGTTATCGGCGCTGGAGTTTTGAACTTTAGGGCTGCAGGATAAAATTAGTGCTTATTTTTAATTTCAACAAAAATGACTATATACCGTTGTTTTTAATGCTATTTTTTGACTACTCTTTCCGCGTCATCGGGTTATAATTCTAAAATTGATTCGAATAAAAACTTCTATTCTTATCACTCTATCGACTCCCCGCCAACTGTTTGGCGAATACCTTTCATGTCTGGCCTCGCTGGACCCAAGCGTCAATTTTTTACCCTTCACGTAAGGCACAATAATGAACCCCTGTTAAACTAAACTTGAACGTCAATGGGATTCAAATAAACAGAGCAGGAACAATATGTTAAACGAACTCAAAGAGATTCTCGTCAGCCATACCGATACGACGGATAAAATTAGCACTATCAAGCTCAAGGTGCTATTGCAATTCCATCGTGAGAAATTCGGCCTCAGGAGCTCGAACGTATTATTCCCGCCGGTGGAAATCGGCAGCATTACCTTAGTTGACCAAGTTGTATTGCTTTCTTTGATTGATATAACTGGAGCCAGGAACATTCTGGAAATCGGTACCTATTTGGGGTACACCACCCGTATGCTGGTAGAAAATACGGATTCCGCTTCGATTTATTCTGTGGACCTACCCAACCAGAAAAAAGGTACATCCGAGCACTTTGAATACAAAAGGGTGTTATTAGATGGTGATTACAATGATGATTACCTTCGTACGGTACAAAACCAGGAAGGCGAAGTTTATCTTGAAGGCCTTTCAAACGACGATAGATCGCGCATTACGTTGATCAAGCGGGATTCAACCACCATGGATTACAAAAAAGAAGTCGGTGAATTGGATTTTGCTTTTATTGACGGTGGACATGACATTGGTACCGTGGCGAAGGATACTGCTCTGGTTCTGGAAGCAATGCCCAGAGGAATCATTGTCTGGCACGACTTTTCATCAGACATCCATTCCGGTGTTACGGAATATCTATCTAAGGAAATAAAATCGCGATATAAGTGTGTTTATCACGTTCAGGGAAGTTTGTGCGCATTCATTCTGGTGGGTGTCTGAAAATCATTATGTCCAATGTATTAAGCAAGGAAGAGCTCATATCTTTAAATAAATCTGAATACCTTACTCCTTTTTCTCATATTATATTTAGGATAATCCTGCATGCAGCACTGATTTCCTGTGCGTTATTAGCATTTCAGGGTGATCATTTTCTAATTTTTTTCGTTTTATTTCTTTTACATTCAGCGTGCCTTCAATTCTTAGGATACGCTGGCTTGTCCCATGAGCTTTTTCATGGAAAGGTTTTCCCCCAAAAACGTCTTAATAGAACTCTCTATTTAATTTCAAGTTATGTACTCTGGAATAACCCAGCTTTCTTTGAAATTTCTCACAAAGTTCATCATATAAATACCTTTTCAGAAAAGGATATGGAAGCTACCATACAACAAAGCTTCCGGCCTCTGGATATTTTTTTCTATTGTCTCATAGATATTCGAATGATGGCCCGACGATCTGTTTACCTGGTACTAAACTCCGCTGGAAGAACAATATCCTTCAACCCTATTCAGATTGAACACATCCCGGATCAAAACGCCAGCGTTACAATGCATGCCCGAAGGATTGCGATATTACAAACAGGGATATTGATTGCGCTGATACTTTCTGGCGGATTGATGGCAGGAATGATTTTCTGGTGCGCACCTTTTACTGCAACTTTCCCTAACAGACTGCTAGCGGCCGCTCAGCACACAGGGCTTGCTGACCACAAAGAAAACGGCCCACTATTATTTTCCCGCACTTTAATTCTTCCCCGTTGGTTATCGATACTCTATGCGGGGATGAATTATCATGGTGAACACCACCTGTTCCCTTCTATCCCCTATTACCGGCTTTCTGAACTGCACCAGAAACTACAGGATAAAGGCCATTTACAAAACACGGATAGCTTGGAATTTTTTCGGCGACGTTTTTGGAGAATTGTGAAGTCCGAAACTGCCAGATAAACTGGATTATATCCTCAGATTAAAACCCATTTATTCGTTTTGGAAGATTCCGAAACTTTTTCAAGAAACAGCATGCCTTCAGCAGCATTCAGTGAACCATAAACAAATTCATTCGTATCCGGGCATCCATTTCGATAACAACGGACATCTGTGGCAATATCAGCATATAGGTTTGCAAAAGCTTCGATAAAGCCGGACGGATGCCCAGCTTTAAACCGGTTATAGCGTGACTCCATTGCCAATCCGGCTTCCGAGGAGCCACGATCAAGACGAAATGTTCTCCCGGTGTTGTCCGAAAAACTCAGAATCTCCGGATCCATCTGATACCATTCAGCACTGCCTTCGCTGCCGAACACACGGATACGCAGCCCATTGCGATAACCCAGAGCAGACTTGCCCCACCAGCTCTGCACGCGCACGTTATCTTCATAGCGAGCGATACTATAAACATTATCTATAACCTCAGCGAACTGGCCATAGCTGGCTTGGTCCCCAACTACGCTGACTGGCTTTTTACCGAGTGTGATAAAATCCACTAAATGGTGTACATGAACACCAAGATCGAGTGACACAGTGGGAACACCATAATCGCTACGCCGCCAAATTTGGGGATTTGCGCCTTTACGCAAATACCCTTCCTGTGGCATTTCAACCTGGATTTGTTGTAATGTTCCTAGCTTACCTTCCCGAATAGTCCGTCTTATCTCACGTACCATAGGATAACCTGAGTAGTTAAAAGTCACCGCTAGATAACCCTGTTTTTCACTTCTGACCTGTTCAATCCGGAGACATTCCTCACTAGACATACCCAACGCCTTCTCACAAATTACCGCGAACCCGGCATTCAGGGCGCTCACAACCACCTCAGCATGAACGGGAGTCGGAGTTAATACAATGATTGCATCAAGCTGACCTGACTCTGCATCCAGCAAAGCCTGCCATGTAGGGTAGGTTCGTTCCGGATTTACACCATAAGTGGATGCAGATAACTGGTTCTGTTCCGCATTACGGCTGAAACAACCGGCCACCAAACGAAATTGCCCATCCAGCCGGGTTGCATTAAAGTGGGCATAACCAACAGCAGAATGAACCCCTCCACCGATAAATGCGATTTGAAGTGGTTCTTGCTGAAGCAAATTCATATATTCTTCTCCATGAAGATTCCGGCTTTGCCAGAAAAAAGCATGAGTAAAGTCATTTAAAGTACATAATAGTTTCGGACCACCCTTGAGTATAATGACGTAGATACACCTGTCGTCCAGGGTTCAAAGCCAGCACATATCGCGAAACCTCCAGGAAATCATTAGCATTGTGATATACCGCAATGGCCAGTTTACTACGATTCTTTTGAATCAGATCGCTCGCACCGGCGAGTGCTTTCATTTCCCAGCCTTCCAGGTCCATTTTTATAAAGCTAACTTCGCCATCCAAAACATCATCAAGACGACATGCACTAACTTGGCCGGACGACGTATCGCTTACCGTCGACGCGGAGCCCAGGCTGTCATTAAAATTGAGCAGCCCATCGGTATCCGACAGCGCCGCTTGTTTAAAATGAATATCCCGATACGCGCTCAATCTTAGCTTCGCCGCCTGCATATTAGCGGCAGACGGTTCAAATAGGTGTACAGACCTATAATCCGGATAACGCTGACAAAATGCTTCAGTTGTATCACCATCAAAACCTCCGGCATCCACAAAAACTTCCCGGGAATAGTTCATGAATGGTTCGAAATACTGATCATTTACACGTACCTCGTAATTCTGCATATACCCCGCATCCGCTGTCAGCCGGTAACACACCACATCCAATAGCGTACGTTGCGATTCATCATCCGCCAGCGAGTCAAATAACTCAGCCCACTGAGTAATATTGCATTCAACTGACTGTCTTTGGTCACGTACAAACCAAGGCCAACGCAGAACACCGCCGGCAGCCTCAATGATCTGATTTATTCCGATGGCAGCTTGAATATTCAATGCGGAAAGTCGCCTGTTAACATCGACAGGACTTATAGATGTGGAGCAATTGACAACCCAGGCGTCTACCGGCAAATCACTACTTCGAACGATGGGTGTGCCAAACTCATCGCATGGAGCGGTATTGTAATCATCGATAACACCGTCCACTTCGATTAGCTTCCTGAGAGCTACAGATTCTTCATTCCGGCCAATAATATACCGGGGTATAGCCAGTCTATTTTCAAGGAACGTGAAAGCAGATTGCTCCGGTTTTTTTATACGTAAAGCTAACTTCACTCTGGCTACAAACTCGCGTGAATCGGCCGGATCCGTTAAAGCCTGTGTGTTTTCATTCAATGACATATAGAACCCGTCGCGTCAACTCATCATAAATGAGTGCTTGTTCCTCCTGAGAGTCCGACTCAGTAAAAAATATCCCTATACGGCCCAGGGGAGCTAAACCGATCTGATCTCCGGATCTGGCCAGGGAAAAATAACCCACCTGTTTCACCGGTCGGATGAACTTAATGCTACTAAAATACGTTTCCTCAGGGGTGGTAATTGTATGCCTCACTATAAGCTTCGTTGATGGCGTTCCCACAACAACCTGAGGATTACCCAGAAACGGATTGGTGTACATATCGGCATACTTAATACCAGTAGAGTATTCGATCAATAAACTATATAGATCACCCGGACAACGTCGGGTAACTTCAATAATCCGGTAATCATCATCCTGCATGATAAACTGGGAATGAAAAAGTCCGTCGGCCAAGCCAAGATTTGCGGCCATCTGCTCGACTACCCGACGAATATTCTCCGACATCTCGCACGACAAACCTGTCACCACTCTACTTGTATCAACTGCGAAAGGGCTCGCAATACACTGTTCCTCTACGAAAAAATCTAACATAATCCTCTGGTCTTTCAGAAATGCAGAGTGACTCAGCAGCTGACCTTGCACATACTTTTCTATTAAGTATTGTCCGCTACGAGACTGACTTTTCGATAGAGTAATAGCTTCCTGTAGTGCGCAATCGTCTCTTTTTCTGATAACGGTTACCCCTCGACCGCTATAGGAGTCGACAGGTTTAACGATCACCGGCAACTGATCCAGCGCTTCACTCTCCGTAAGCAACACAGGTACAGGAATTTTGTTCTCAATAGCAAATTGCCGAAATTGCTTTTTATTATTTAGAACATGAGTAGTTGCAACACTATCAATCCCGTTGAAGACCGTTACTTCATTCAATTCTGCACAAACGATGTAAGATAAATCATTGCACCCTGGCACAAGATAATCGACTTTGTAATGATTAAGAATGGCAGGCATGTGTATCCGATCGGAGTAATCATACTGAATGTAGTTCTTCGATATTTTCGCCAAATAGTCGTCAGGATTCCCTCCCAAAACAAAGACATCATGCCCCTGCCCCACAAGAAACTGATGTATTGGGTACGCTGACAAGTTGGTATCAAGCAGTAAAACCCTGCTCATCTACGCATTGCCTTTACGCAAAAACAGGGTGTCTGAAGCAGTAAAAGCAACATCAAAATTTCCGGTCGCCAGCAGTTCATCTCCAGCACGCCTGGGACCATCACCAAATGCCCAGACATAATCATCCAACAATACCCACCCGCCATTCATTACCAGGGGAAGCCACAGTTCTATATCTTGACGGACAAAGTCGTAGCGATGATTGCCATCAATATGCAACATCGAGATTTGATCAGTTAAAGGCAGCGCATTAAGTTCATTCGAAGGCAGGAAACCCTGGCTAACCGCGTTTTTATAAACTCCTACGGCAACTTCGGAGGTCTCACGGATATAGCCCACATTGTCGAGCAAAGAAACTGCACCAATGAAACTATAAAAAACTTGGTCCAGATCCAATATATCCCGCCCACTAAGCAACTCCTGATTAACAATCTGAGCCTGCTCTCCCTGGTCTTTAACTTTGCTATTGTCCCAGGGATCAACACACACCAGATTTCCAACACTGTAATGTTTAGCCAGCCATCCAATTGCAAAGGCTGACCGGCCCTGGAAAGATCCCACTTCCACTAGATTACCCAATGGTAAAAGACGTGCGATATGAGTCAGCGCAGCTAATTTACGATCATCAGATTGCCCGGGAATATGAGTAAACTGTTGGTGCAGGCTCACAAGCTGACCCCACCGCAGCGGTTCTCTCCTTTCTACTTTCCCCGGACAATGCAATGCCTCCACAAAGTTATCCGCCATAACCTGATCAGCCCATGCCTGGCTTGGCAGTAGTCGCAGCCAGTCTTCCTCATAAGGAGATGGCTGGCATAGATGGAACTGATAGAATTCAGGTTGCTGTTGACGACAGCGCATCAGGTGCGACCAGATCACACCGTGTGGCGTATATACATGAGTGATCCTTTCAGTTTCCAACAGAGCCTGAAAGGCCGCTTCAAATGCACTTTCAGTGACAAAGGGCAAATAATGGAAAGACGTCACAGAATATTGCCGGGCTTCTACTGTCTTCATTATCGAGCTAGCACCGATCACTTCGGCGCCCAGTGATCCGGCAAATGTGATCATTTCCCGGGCTCTGTCAATATCCAGCGGGAAAACCAGCAGACGAAACGTGACTTCTAATCCGGTCATCTGTACCTCTCCGGTCCCAGCGCTATTGCGCAAACTTTATGGCGTCTGGTTCATGATACAGCACCATTTCCAGTATTTTCTGAGCACACCGCTCCGCCTCTGCTGGGCGGATTTCAAAGTAAATCTTTTCTATATCTGCCTCCTCGACCATGTGAGTAAGACGCTCACGTGCATCCTGGTTATCAATGAGACGACAGGCCTGGTTAATGTATTCGTCATTTGAAGCGGCTGGTGTGAGTTCTTCTAGCTGTAATTTTCCGATAATGCCTGCATCAATCTGCAAAGCACAATTTTCTGTTTTCATTACTACCAAAGGCAAGCCAAGTAACATCGAGTCAACCAGACTGTTGGTACTTCCAAACGGAAAGGGACTTAGATGAATCTGACAACGGGCGACTAGACGCAAATACTGTTGATAACCCATCGAAGGATGTACCACGAACCGCTTCAGCATCGACGCCAATTTCTTACGGAAGAGGCAAATCGACAAATTATTCAGATTAGGGATAAAATGAAACTCTACTTCACTTACAGTTTTCGTCTCAATAGTCGACAACACACTGACAAACTCAGCATTTATCTTCATCGCAGAGCCGGTAATAATAATCCGCACCGGCTCTCCTGATTGCAATGGTTTCTTCCACCCCAAGAGCTCCGACCGAGGCGGCTGATCAATATGAGGGGAAAAATTTGATGCATTATCATCTACTATCCTTAATTTCTCCGAGAACAGTTTACTGTCTCCAAGAAACTGATTTTCATTTAGGCAGTAATCCATAACATCGGAATGTGAGCTGGCGGGATGACCAAGGGTCATGAATTGACAAGGTGCTAATCTTATATTCGCGAGTAGAATTGATGTAATCTGCATACCAACACTGGGATAGTAAATAGCGTCCGGGGAGATATTCTTTATTGTATTAATTGTTTTATCCAGAAAATCGCCGACATGTTCACGCCACTCAATATACTCATGTTCATCAAAACATTTTACCGAGACTTCATCACAATCTTTTTCCTGGGTCATCCCGATAACATAAAAGTGTTCGCGCAGGGCCATTATGGTTGGGGCATAACAGCGGTACATAGCGTGGCTGGATTTAAAGAATTCATTTATCACTAACAATACCGGCTTATTTCGTTTCTGGTGCTGTTTTGCCATTTGATATTGTTCTATTCCAATTCCTTTCATCCAGTAAACCAGCATCCGGTTCAGTAGTTTTTTGAATTGATCCCGTTCAGGAATAGTTGCATAACTGCAATGCATCCAGGCGATACAGAGCCAACCCAGCATAGGTGTTTCGAATGCCGAGATATCGAAGCCTTGCATCATTGATGAAATTAGCTGATTGCGCGCCGAATTTTCCCGTTCTGTTACACAAAACAGCGAGGCCACTGCCAGTAACACCAGCCAGAGAATATGTCGTGGATGACTTTGTAGGTATTGGCTATAGGGTAGTTTTACTTCAGAATCGATACTGTGTAGCAATAGAATTTTGTTGAATGTCTCCCGGGATACGGATTCCCGCTTTCGGTTTTCAAGCGGCTCCAACAAGTTTTGAATCACATGATCGGCATTACCAAACCCCGACACCCCGAGCAAGGTTATCAGGCTGCCGTGCCCAAGTGCATAATGGCTGAATTTCTTGTCTGATATTCCAAACCCAGGATCACTGAATAACTGACACAGGCTACTTGCCATTCGTGTAGCAACATAAACCACTTCCCGCTCATCAAAGGTGGGCAATATAACCTTGTTGGGTTGGGCTGCGTGTATCGAACAGTTTTTAGTTAACCAGGAAAGGCACTCTTCAGCCTGCTCATAGCGCCTTCCGGTGACATCGGCTTCAAACAGACGCAGAACGGCCATTGCATCCACATTTTCCGTGGGATCTTTCATATACGCCTTTCCTCAACCGGCCACCTTTACTGGCTAAGTGAAGCAGAAAATCTCGCTTTTTCAAATATTTGCTGCGGTTGAGCGCTTTATTAAACCTCCAATTTCTATGGATTTGTTCAGCTTGGAAAATAAAAAAAGGGGCATCAAATGACGCCCCTTTTACTTGCTTATTGCTCCTTAATTTACACTCCGCGATCAACCACCCATGCGTGTACCACTTCCCGGCGGCACACAGGTAAAGGTAGCTGTGCTGTCCTTACCGGTTGCATAGTCCAGCACACCATCTAACGTGGTAGCGGAAGTCAGGCCGGTATCGCTTGGCACAAAACCCTGCCGCGCATTCATCACCCAACCCACAGACTGACCATCAACGACGGTTGTTGCCACCAGATCACACTCCGCACGCGGACTGGTCACAAGCGCCCTTTCCACCAGCAAATTAATGCGATTGCGAACATCGGATCGGGTTCGGTTTGCCTTGGTTACCGTAACCTGTTGACCAACAATCGGGTTCATATCCGAAGGTGCAGCGATTGCCAGTGCTTCTACCTGCACCAGTTCCGCAGCGGTCAGGTTGAAGGTTGGCGAATCCAGGAAGATGGATACCGTTCCGGCTGAACCCATATTGTCGTAACCGAAACCACGAATCTGGTCGCCGATCTGACCCGGGCCACGGAACAGGCTGTTGTAACCGAACATACCTACACGCTCATAGACATTACGCAAATGTGGAATTTTCATGTCTTCTTCCACACCGGCACCTTCAATGGTCATGGTGCCGTCGGTACCAAAGTTACCGTTAACCGGGTCGATGCGGTGACAGCCGTTACAGGTGATCGTACCGTCTGTACGCTTATTGTTATAAACGTCGTAGGCCTGCTCCAGCTGCGCCGTAAGGCTGTTGTCCAGATTCATCACCGGGTTGGGCGGATAGGTTAATTCCAGTGCATATTTGGCAAATGCATCCATTTCCTGATCAGTGAGTGGTGTTGCACGGCCAAGCAAACCGGGGAAAGCAACGATAAAGTCTTCGAAGGATTGTTCCTCCAAGGTTTCACCTGCAGAACGGGTTTGTGCCTGCCGGTCACCGCGCCAGTGCATGGGTCCGTTGCCTTTCATGCCACGGAAACTCTGAGTGGTCATAGGCCCTTTCATGGGGTGAAACTCATCATTACCCAGGAAAGATGGCGTGTTGCGGTTGTAGGTATTGACCACTTCAGCCACGTCTTCATCCGGATTACCCAGATCCCATGCCAAGTGATCCATGTTGCCGAAGATATGACACCCGGCGCATGACGAATCACCGCGACTGGAAGTGTAGGTCGCATCGTAAAGAAAACGTCGCCCATTTTTAACCACTGCAGGCTCTGGATTATTCATAGTCACGTGGGCACTTTCGCTCATACGACCACCGGTGCTTACTATCGAAATTCCGTTATCAAAGCGCGTGGTGACAAACGCCCGGTTGCGGGCTTCATCCAGCACCACCCCGGTAGGACCGCCGCCAGACAACTTAACGTGATCATCGGCTGAGGGCGTAAAATTGTCGGAGGCGAGTTGTGAGGTGCTGAAACGCGCCAACTTATCCGACCCCATAGCGGCCAAATAAAGATTAGCTCCGTTATTGCTGACCGCCATTTCCAACGGTGTTGCCAGTGCGGCATTGCGTTCCGCAGCAGTCCCCGTACCCGGTCTGGAATTGTAATTGATGTGCTTATTCAGATGACGCGGATTGGGGTTACCGTTATTTATCACGGTGATGCGGCTTTCCACAAAATGCCCGTTAACGGTGGTGGAATTATTCCCGGGACCTTCAAAGCGGACAACGTTACGGGCTTCCTGGTTGCTCACGTAAACCTGTCCATTGCTGGGGTTCACCGCCATATTGAACAACGTAGTACCGACACCGGAAATCCGGTTGACCACCCGCGGTGTACCACCCGAAGCGTCGATTTCAAAAACATCGTAATCCGGCAGGCTCAATTTAACCCGCTGATCCCAAATCTTCGGTGCTACGCCGCTGGTCGGATCGCCGTTATCTACCCAGTTACGACCATTGTATTGGACAATCAAGCCGGTCTCTGGCTGTTGCGCACCTTCAACATTTTCGAAAGGTGGAGCCTTATCCAGTATATCTCCGTTTTCTCGATCATCGGTCAATACCGTTGTACGGTTTCCGGAATTAAATACCGCAGCATAAATGGTTTCACCGTCGGGGCTACGTGCCAACGCCCGTGTGGTGTCGCCGAACATATTCAAAATGGTTCTGGGTTCGCCGGTTAAGGTATTACCGGTATTACCCGTATCAAATACCCAGACATCTGCACGGCCGACACCGGCCGTTTGCATTTTCGGATCAAACGGAACGTTTTGGCCGCGGTGCGCAACGGTGATAAACGCAAACTGGTCGTTAGCTCCGCCAAAAACGATATCGCGGGGTTCATCACCGACCAGCAACGTTTGTTTGATCACGGCCGGTGATACGGAAACATCGACAATGCTGACGCTGTCGGACAGATGATTGGATACCCATAGTTGTGAATCATTCAGTAACGCAACCGCTACGGGCTCCATCCCCACCCGAATACGTTCCACTAATTGAGGAGTGGTACCGGAAACATCGTAAACTTCAACCTTGTTATCCGGGGTATTAACGGCATAGAGCGTATTGCCATCGCCGGAGAGAGCCATCGGGCGAACATGGCCGGATTCAAAGGTGACGAAGTCACCGGCGGCCGGTTTACCGGTCGGGGCACTGGGGAATTCGAATTCCGATGTCGGTGGCGGGCAATCCGGATCACCAGGACATTGCGGCGGATCCACAGGACAACTTGGATCACCTGGGCACTCAGGTTCAACGGGGCATTCTGGCCCCCCCGGGCATTCCGCTGGAGGCTCGTCGCCACCGTCTCCATTCAGAGTGAGCGACGCAATGGTGTAAGTTTCAAAAAAACTGCTAGCTTGCAATGCAAAGCGGACGCGAATATTTTTACCGCTGGCCGTGTCTGGTAACGGAAAGTCCATGGTCGCCGCATTACCGTCGGTTATCGATTCCAGGGGAGTGAATGCCCCACCGTTGATCGAAACAGACGCCGTACCGGTTTCCCCACTATCCAGGCCCGACGCCTCACGCCGGAATTGTAATACCAGGTTTTCGTATCCCTGTGTACTGATCGCACTTGAAGTGACCGAAGAACCCGATGCAACACCGCCCCGCATCCGGATTCCGTAATTGCCTGTATAGACCCGGCCTTCTGTTGCAAAGATTCCGGTACCCTGGGCAAAATCGTCTTCAAATATAACGTCAGCCATTGCAGAACCTGCCGCCGTTATCAGCACAAGAGAATACAATCCGTGTCGCAAAGGATTCATGTTTTTCTCTCCGTTTTTATTTGGTATGTAATTAAATAGAAAACGCACACCGAAAAATCAGTGCGCTTTTCACCGACTGCATTGTGCATCAGGGAAGTCATAAAACTGGAAAGAAACGAGTGTTCTGGCCTGATTGAATATTCATTTGGACCTTATGGAATTCAATCAATATATAATGATTTTTATTCGGGTTTATAAATGTGAACCAGTCGAAATTAATCCTGAACAAAAGTTAAACTGATCAGATCTAGGCAATTTTGCTGACACCATCAAAAAAGGGGCCGAAGCCCCTTTTGGTATTTATAAGCCCGAAGCTTAACCTTGCAACAGCGATAACACTTGCTGTGGCAACGCATTTGCCTGGGACAATACCGAGATGCCGGCTTGTTGCAATACCTGGTTTTTAGAAAGATTGGCTGTCTCAGCCGCAAAGTCGGCATCCTGGATCCGTGAGTTAGCGGCCGACAAACTTTCAGATACGGCCGACAAATTACGAATCGTAGATTCAAAGCGGTTTTGAATCGCACCCAGTTCCCCGCGGAAAGAATCAATCTGTGCCAAAGCACTGTCCATGGAGGTAATGGTTAAATTCGATGCTTCGATAGTGGTAATGTCGGCATTGGCGACCGTACCGACCGCCTGAACGTTATCGTCATCGGTATCGGTATTGGTCATGCCACCCGCCAGGGTGACGTTAATAGTATCCTGCGCAGAAACCGTCAGCTCACCATTTTTGACCTGGTTTGTTGAGGCCGCCACAGTATTGGCATTCGCTACATCACCACCATTGAACAGAATATCTTCTGCGCCATTCGACGTACTTATTACCATATCGCGGCCATCTTCAGCGGTAAGGGTCAGCCGGCCATTATCATCCAGCGTGGCAGTCACACCCGTTATATCGGATTTGGCATTAATGGCTTTTTGCAATGAGTTGTCTGCATCGCGCTCCTGCACACTGACCGGACCGATACTCACTCCGTTAATCTCCAGGTCACCGTGCGCTAACGTCCCCGCACCAACCGCGGCGTCTGCAGCCGCTGTACCGCCCACATCGCGATAATCGAACGTCGTTTTGGCACTGGCATACACACCCTCCAGACCTTCCACACCATCTTCACGTAAATTATTCAAGCGATCAGCTATGGACTTCGCGAAACCAGTGCCGTAATTATCGGCCTCCGGGTTAGTCAGGTCAGCCGCTGACGCACCAGTGATATTACCGCCATTGGCCGCCGATAGGATATTGACGTCGGTCGCGTTGGCGGACGAACCGATCCGCACGCTGAAGTTGGATTGGTTGGCACCTGCGGTGTTACCGGCATCCATGGTGGCCTGCACTGAACCAGGCTGAGACCCAAGAGCACTCACCCGCGCGTCGATACCATTCACCTCTACCCCTTCACCGGCATTGGCGCCTATCTGGAAGTAGTAAGCTTGCATGGATCCGTCCAGAACGTTGCGTCCGTTGAAGGTGGTAGTGGTGGCGATGCGACTGGTTTCATCCAGCAGCTGATCTACTTCAGCCTGTAACGACAATCGGTCTGCTTGGCTATTGCTGTCATTCGCTGATTGAACAGCCAAATCACGAATACGTTGTAAGTTCGTGGTAATCTCACCCAGCGCGCTTTCAGTGGTTTGCGCCAAAGAGATCCCATCATTTGCGTTTCGTACCGCCACGTTCAAACCCCGTACCTGGGTAGTAAAACGGTTAGAAATAGCCAACCCAGCTGCATCGTCTTTTGCGCTATTGATACGCAAACCAGAGGACAATCGTTCCAGCGAGGTTTGCAATGAACCCTGTGACCGGTTCAGGTTACGCTGGGCGTTCAAGGATGAAATATTCGTGTTAATTGTTTGTGCCATTGTAGTCTCTCCTACTTCGCTTCCCGCAATTTAGGTGTTCGGGAAGGCGCTAAATTTGATTGATTGATTTAACCTGTGCATGAAATTTCCGGCGCATGCTACCCTCCCCGCCACTGACCTCTCTGAATTAATAGCTGCTTAGCCATATCTAAAACCCTTATAAATATTCAAAAAGCGAAAGATTTTGCACCTGCACAAAACTTTGTTGTGCTGCCTGTAAAGCCAGAGTGCGTTGATTCAGTTCAGTGATCGCCTCCGCGTAATCCAGATCTTTGACGGTGGATAACGCCGACTCGGTATCGACTATGTTGCCTTCATTAATATCACGCTCACTTTCGATCACATTTAAACGGCTACCCAAGCTGGCCCGGACTTCATCAATGTGAGTCAGCGACTGATCCAGGTTCTGCATTCCCAGATTAAATGCGTTCTGAAAACTGGCCTGACCTGCACTGGTTGCATTGGGGATCTTGATTGCGGCAATTACTTGCTGAACCGTAGTAAAAATATCTTGCTTATTGCTTGGTTCCACTGTGAAGCTATCTCCCACTGCGGGGCTGCCCGAAATAGAATAGGTGATACCATTCACAGTGACCGGTGAATCTTCGTCAAACGCTACCGGACCACCTACAGCGCCACTGTTAGCACCGCTTACCTGGTATTCCAGATTACCTGAACCATCGTCCTGGAAAGTGACGGTATAGGTGTCTGCTATGTAACTGGTCGGGTCGGACATGACTGCGGAGCTGATCACGCCACTGCCCATATTCGCGGAATTCGCTGACGTCGCAAACGCTCCGTTACCGGTTTTAATATCGAAGAAGACCTCGTCCCCGCTATTGCCGCTTTCTACCTGCACAGACGCGTTCACGTTCACCATTCTCACCCCCTGATCGCCGTTATAGGCGATTGAGCCGGAGCCATCCTTGGTGAACGGTTTGACGTTGGTTTTAAAACCGGAATATAGATAATCGCCACTGGAAAGCTGGGTATTACCCAACCCCACCAACTCGTCCAGCCGTTGTTCCATCTCCAACGCAATCGTTTCCCGGTCGGTTTGGTTCATGGTGGAGTTAGACGCCGATAACGCCAGATCACGAATCCGTTGCAGGATATCGGTGGTATTCGCCAGCGTTCCTTCCTGGGTTTTCAGGCGGGTTTCAGCTGCCTGTCCATTAGCAACATATTGCTTCGCGTTATCGATTTGCTTCTGTAAATCCATCATCACTGCCGAACCGATCGGATCATCCGAAGGCTGCGATATGCGGGTGCCGTTAGAAAGCTGTTGTTGCGTCTGATTAACCCGGGCCTGGTTTTCCAGGATCGAGTTGGTGCCCTGTCGGAACGTTTGTGAGGTGGATATTCTAATCGCCATTATTCATTTCCTCACAGTGAACCAAGAATGGTGTCAAAAAGCTCACTCGACACCTGCATCACCCGTGCAGAGGCCTGATAGGACTGTTGGAAACGCATCAAATTGGCAGCTTCTTCGTCCAGATTAACGCCGGATATTGATTCCCACTGAGTTTGTGCCTGGGACAAAATAGTACTGCTTGCTTCCTGCGTTACCGCTGCATCATTAGTGCGGGTACCCACACCGCTGACCAGGTGCGCGTAGGCGCTTTGATAGGTAGAAGTACCATTGGCAACGGTTTTAACATCACTCAAAGCGCTCAGGTTCAGTGCATTTCGATTATCTGAAACCCCGCCGTTGTTATACCGGATATTCACCACATCGTTGGTCGCAGGGGATCCGCTGTAGATGACGTCGTAGCCCGACGCCGGATATAAACCTGCCTGCTCCAGTAAGCCGTTTGACTGGCCGGGAGTGAAAGCCACACCGCTCACTACGGCAACGTTGGTTCCGGCATTGATTACGTCATAACTGGTAGCGCTGGTGAACTCGATTCGATAAGGCGGAGTCAGGGCATAGGGCGTGGCCGCAAAATCGCTGGCAGCACCGGTATCAGTGACCACCACATTTTCGACATAACCGGTGCCGATATTGGTAGACGGCAGATCGGTGGTCACCGGCAACGCGGCGGCAATCTGACGCACATCATTGAGCTCCATACCCATATTGGCAGCACCCGTTCGAGTGGGTAACACGCCAAACTCGTCACCATCTGCGGGCACACCGGCACCGAAATTAATAGTGAACCCATCCGCAATGGTAAATGAACCACCGGCGCCCGGGTTCGCGAAGCTGGCGTTAACGCTACTGTCTGCGTTGTAGAGTGTGTAATTGCCGGTACCGGCATCATACCTGAGGTTGTAGTTATCCACCGTCAACAGGGAGGTGTCGTCAATAGTAACGGAAATACTGACGTTACCCGCATTTCTTGCTGAAGGTGCGATACGAGAAAACCCGGCATTAGCACCGTTTATATCACTGAAAAACTCACCACCGAGTTCGTTATTAAGGTCCATGCCCAGCTCATGCTGCGCATTGAAGGTATCGCTCATCACCATGGCAATCCGGCCCATTTCGTTGAACACCGGATCGATTAATTCTTCCCTTACCGAGAGCAATCCACCCAAGCGTCCTCCGGACACCAGGTCGGTTATATTGTCGACATTATTGCCTTTGCCCAAAGTGATTTCCTGTCGACTGATTCCCGACAAAGGTTCACTGGTTTGCATTTCGAAATAATCCCCGCCCACCACCAGCGGCTGTCCATTGGCAACAAATACACTAATCGTTGTGTCATCCTGCTGAATTATTTCGCCTCCGACCAGCTCGGCTAATTGCCGCACGGCTTCATCGCGTTCATCCAACAAATCATTCGGCATTTCGCCGATATTGTTGGTGGAGAGCGATTGAATCGATTTGTTGTAGGACGCAATGTTTTCCGATAGTTGATTTATCTTGGCGGTGATCTGCGTCAATTCCGTGTTCAGGGTCGCGTTGGCCTGACTCACCTGGTCGTACACATTATTAAAACGCGCAACCAATGCCTGACCACTGCTCAGCAACGCCTGTCGGCTGGCAATGGAAGATGGATCGTTAGTTAATCCTTCCATAGAATCGAAAAACTTCTGCAAAGAAGGGGTAATTGCAGTCGCATCCCCCCCCAGCATCTGGTCGATACGGACCGCGTAATCGTAGAACGCATCAGCGGAATTGAATGTGGAGGTATCCCGACGTACCTGGTCAACCACATATTGGTTACTGACACGGGCGATACTATTAACATCGACGCCTTGACCGAAGAATGAGCCACCGGAAAATTGTGCCGGCCGCGTTCCCAGACCGGTTGTCTGTCGGCTATAACCTTCCGTATCAACATTGACAATATTATGGCTCGTGGTTGCAAGCGAAGACTGACTCGCTCTTAAACCCGATAATGCAATGCTAGATAGATCCGCCATTACTCATTCCTGCTCATTATATTTGCTTACGCAAACGCTCGATTGTTGACTGAAAAACGTCACTATCCATGATGGTTGCAATTTTATTGCCATAATTTGGATCTGTTGCATATCCAGACTGCTGCAATTCAAAACCCCATTGTTTTGCATCGGTTTTTTTACTGACAACGTCTTCGTAGCGAGAATTATTTTTCAAAAAGGCGACATAATCTTCGAATGCTTGATCCAACGTACTATAGGAGCGGAAAGCGGCACGCTCTTTAGCGGCAATTCCATTCCGGTATTCCAGTGTATTTTTACTGGTTACTTCACCGGCCCAGCGCGAGTCCGCCTTGATTCCGAAAAAATTAAAGGAAGATTCACCCTGGCGATCCTGCATCACATGCTTCCCCCAGCCAGTTTCCAAAATGGCTTGCGCGACGATGGCTTCCGGTTCCACAGACAAAGAGCGACTGGCTTTCTCTGCGAACGGAAGTATCGCCTCGATAAATTGTTCTGGACTTTCCCAGGAAATTTTTGCCGACGATGATGAATTGCCCGAGTTTAATCCAGGCTGGGCGGTGGAAGTGTGGGCTGCCTGATGCACCATTGAATCGCTGTCCATTTGCGAGGCACTCTGGTCGTTTTTTTGACGAGACGGCACTCGCGCGTTCAGGTACCCGGAAATGTCGTAACTTCTTTCGACCACATTGTCTGCATCCAGGCCATTCTGACGTGATAGCTGTCGCACGATGATATCCGCCAAACCCAATCCACCCCGATTACTGATATCGTTGACCAGTTGTTTGTCGTACATGCTCTGGTAATACTGGGCATCTTTCGATTCAGTCATATTGCCTTCACCGAACGCCGCATTAGCGCTACGCATACTCTGCATCATCATGTCCAAAAAGACGCCTTCCATCTGCTTTGCGGTTTCCCGCAATGCCTGGGTTTTATCATCACGACTCATTTTTCTCAATTCGTTAAACTGTGAAAAATCGAGATAAAGTTCAGATTGATTGCCGGGGCCGTTGGTCATCATGACGGTATCCGCTCGCTGGGGTTAGATAACGATGAGTTCGGCCCGGAGTGCGCCAGCTTGTTTAAGCGCCTCAAGGATTGCCATCAGATCGCCAGGTGCCATACCGACGCGGTTTACCGCGGCGACGATGTCGTCCAGGGTGACGGCTTCGCCAACCTTGAACATATGGCTTTTTTCCTGTTCTATGGAAACATCGGATTGATTGGCAGCGACCGTCTGCCCGCCTCCGGCAAATGCATTGGCCTGGCTAACATCGACGCTCTCAGAGATGGTGACCGTCAGATTTCCGTGTGTGACTGCAGCCGGTGAGACTTTCACGTTGCTGCCGATCACGATGGTGCCGGTACGGGAATTGATAATGATTTTGGCTGACGGCTCTGCCGGCTTTATTTCCAGGTTCTCCAGAACCGATAAGTACGTTACCCGCTGTGAAGGGTCCCTAGGCGCTGTAACAACGATAGAGGTCGCATCCATTGAACGCGCCACACCGGGACCTAACAGACTGTTGATTTCATCACGCACCCGTTTTGCAGTGGTAAAGTCAGGCTGGCGCAAATTGATCGTTAGCGTATTGCCATTTTGAAATGGGTTGGGTGCTTCAACTTCTACGCTGGCACCATTGGGGATACGACCGACGCTGGGCACGTTAACTGTAATTTTAGAACCATCGGAACCCTGCGCGCCAAATCCACCCACCACCAGATCACCCTGGGCCAGCGCATACACCTTGCCGTCAGCACCGCGTAAAGGCGTCATCAACAGAGTGCCGCCACGCAAACTGCTCGCATTACCCAGCGAAGAAACCGTTATATCAATACGTTGACCCGGTTTCGCAAAGGGGGGTAACTCCGAATGGATTGCCACCGCTGCCACATTTTTTAAACGGGGTGTGACGTTGTCCGGCACACTAATACCAAATTGCTGCATCATGTTACGGAAAGTCTGAACGGTAAATGGAGTTTGGTTGGTTTTGTCACCGGTACCATCCAGACCGACAACCAGACCGTAGCCAATCAATTGATTGCTACGCACACCCTGCACGTCCGACAAATCTTTTAGCCGGTCGGCTCTGACAGGCGTCGTCAACAACAGAAATAAAGTTACCAATAGAACGTTCTTCATCGTATTCATCTTAGAAAGGCCACCAGGAGGTGTTGAAAAATCGCGATGCCCAACCCTGTACCTGTGCATCAGCCAAAGCGCCCGTTCCGCTGTAAGTAATTCTGGCATCTGCCAGACGGGTTGATTGCGCGGTATTTTCGGGTGAAATATCCGAAGGGCGTAACATGCCTTCTATACGGATAAACTCGTCGCCCTGCGATAGCGTCATCCATTTTTCACCTCGAACCACCAACACTCCGTTTGGCAGTACATCGGCAACTGTGACCGAAATCTCGCCCTGCAAACGGTTACTTTGATCAGACCCGGCATCGCCTGCAAACTGGCGACTGTTATCCGTCTGAACATTCATATTCAGATTGCTATTACCGGCTTTTAAATTTGGGTTTGTTCCCAGTATGGAACCGATATTCATATCGACCTGATCATCTTTATCTATGGCCGTATTGTTTTTCTTGGATGAGACAGTCCGTTCGTCCAGAAACAGCGTGATGATGTCACCAATGCGACGAGCACGCTGGTCTTCCCACAAACTAATACCGGCACCACTCGCATAAATGGAACCCGCGCCGCGTTCACTGACCGGATGGGTGATCGGCATTACGGGAGAATATCGGGCGTCCCCGGGTCGGGGCTGTGGGGCTGTTGAACAACCTCCCAACACCAATAGCCCGGCAACCACTCCAACTTTAATCTGCTCGAATTTCATGTAACCCATCCTGCCCTTTTTAAGAAAATATTGAGATGACTTTTTTAGCACTTGTCCTTAGAGCTGTTGCCCGATAAATTGCAGCATCTGATCGACCGTTGAAATGACCTTGGAATTCATTTCGTATGCTCGCTGGGTCTCGATCATATTCACCATTTCTTCTACAACATTAACGTTCGAACTTTCCAGCGCACCCTGAATAATCGGGCCTAACCCGTTTTGACCAGGCTCCCCCTGGTTCGGCGCTGAACTCGCTACGGTTTCACGAAACAGGTTCGAGCCCATCGCTTCCAGACCAGACGGGTTTATAAAATCAGCCAGCTGAATGCTGCCGATCTCACTGGAATCGCCGGTTTGTGCGTCCACCGCGGTAACCACGCCATCGGTTCCAATGGTCACGTTCTGGAAACTTTCAGGTACGGTGATCGCGGGCTCAAGGGGAAAACCGCCTGCGGTTACTACCTGTCCGGTGGAATCGATTTGGAAACGACCGTCGCGGGTGTAATTTACCGACCCGTCCGGCATTAAAATCTGAAAAAATCCGCGACCGTTGATCGCCATATCCAGACCTTGGTCCGTCACTTCCAGGTTGCCTTGAGTAAACTCCTTTTGAGTAGCCACCATGCGCACACCGGTACCTATCTGTAATCCGGAAGGCAATTCGGTGTTTTGCGAGGATTGACCACCGGGCTGACGATTAACCTGATACAACAAATCCTGGAAAACCGCGCGATCCCGCTTAAAGCCAGTGGTACTGACGTTTGCCAGATTATTGGAAATGGTTTTGATTTTGGTATCCTGCGCGCTTAAGCCGGATTTACTCACCCACAATGCTGAGTGCATAATTTACTCCACCTGTTTTAGTGGCAACTCGATTCCCCTTCTGGGAACAAAATTGCCGGTTTAATCCTGTGTCTGTTACTAATTTGACGTTAACCTTAACCCTGCATTAAGCGTGCCGATGCTTCATCATTTTCTTTGGCGGCCAACATCATTTTTACGTTCATTTCATACAATCGCGCATGGGAAATCACGGCCGTCATTTCATTAACCGGGTTCACGTTAGAGCCTTCCAGCATACCGTTGACCACCTGAACGTTCGGATCTGCTTCTGCAATTCCGCCTTCACGCAAACGGAATAAACCATCTTCACCTTTGACTAATTGTTTATTGCCCGGATTCACCAGTTTCAGTCGCGCAATTTCAGTCAGTGCTTGCGGGTCTTCTCCCAGCCCGCGAACAGACAAAGTGCCGTCAACCCCAACCGTAAGTTGTTCGTATTCGGGAAGCACAACCGGGCCCGCATCACCCAAAACCGGAAGCCCGGTGCCGGTGGTCACCAAACCACTCACATCGCGCATGAGATCACCTGCACGGGTGTAAGCTTCGCTGCCATCGGGCAATTGCACCGCAAGCCAGCCTTCACCTTTTATTGCCACATCCAGATCCCGACTGGTTTCCATAAATGTACCGGCGCTGGTATCGGTCCCCGGTCGCTCTCCCACGGCATAAGCTCGCGATGGGTAATGCTCACCGTAAACCGAAAGGCTGCGGTACTGATGAAAATCCGCTTTGAATCCGTTGGTGGAGACATTGGCCAAATTGTTTGCTCGTACACGCTGGGCATCCATCGCTTCTTTCGCGCCAGTCATCGAGATATATAAAAATTTATCCATTGCACCACCTGCAGAACTGTCAATTATTTAGCGTTATCATGCTCTAGTTACAAATATTGCAATTGGTTTGCCAAGTTCATAAAAAAACCCGCCGGAGCGGGTTTTTTTGCCTTACCTACTTTTGTAGAACTTATCGGATCTGAATAATGGTTTGTGTCACTGCGTTCGCCGTTTCAATGGATTTTGCGTTGGCCTGAAAATTACGTTGCGATGTTATTAACGTAACCAGCTCTTCCGTCAAATCCACGTTGGACGTTTCCAGGGCACCCGATTGAATTAATCCAAAACTGGAGGTACCGGCTTCGCCAGGAATCGGTTCACCCGAATGTGTTGAGGAACGCCAGGTGGTGTTTCCATCCTGCAACAAACCTTGCGGATTGGAAAATCGCGCCAGCGCTACCTTGCCCACTGCCGTGGTTTGACCGTTCGAATAAGACGCTTGAATGATACCCTGATCATCCACCGCTAGGCCGGTTAGTCGACCAATGGTAAATCCGTCTTGCGACAGCGTAGTTACAGAAAAAGGCGATGCAAACTGAGTCGGGGTATTGCTGGCAAAATCAAACATCACTTGTTGCGTTGTATCTGATCCGTTGGTCAAAAACGTGAACTGATCCGTATACATACCGCCAGCGGGATCCGTGCCCTGAAACACCCCTTGCGAATCAAATGCCATTACCCCATAAGCCGTACCACCGGCATTGGTTTCCGCGCTCGGTGCAGCACCAATACCGTCATAAATATCAATGGGGATTTTATTGCCGGCATCATCGCTCACTGTCATGAACACACCCCAGGTATTCTGCTCACCACTGGTACCCAGGTTGGGCTGCTTAACGAAATACGTAGTGGCAATATGCGAGTCGCCCAAGCTATCGTACACCGTTACAGAAGTGGATGAGGTGTACGTATCCGGATTGTCCGGATCAAAATTATCCACATCGAGATCCTCCGCATTGGCAGGCAAATTGAGGCCCACATCAACCGACGCAGTCGCTTGCGGTGCTCCGGCTGTATCCGGCAGTTGTAACGGGGTTGTACTGGACATCGCAGTGGCGGTAACTGAGCCGTCTTCATTGACAGGGAAAACCTGCAAATATTGATTAGAGGCATTCACAACAAAACCATCTTCATCGACGCCGAAATTACCCGCCCGAGTGTACACCCGCTCCTGACTGACTTGATCCGGAGACAGAACAAAGAAACCATCACCATTGATCGCCAAGTCCAAAGCCTGGGAAGTAAAATTCAGGTTACCCTGCTCAAACAGCTGCTGAACTTCCTGTAACAGAACGCCGTTGCCTACTGCCGTGTCGCTGTTGCCGAACGCGGAGTTTGCGTAAATGTCACCAAATGCGGTGCGTGAACCTTTGAATCCGGTCGTGTCCACGTTAGCGATATTGTTACTGGTCACATCAAGCTGTGCCTGTGCCGCATTCAATCCGCTCAGTGCTATATTAAAACCCATGACTTTCTCCTGCTTTTTAACGTAATTCTGTTATTTCGTTAGAGTCAATCTGACCTAAACCGGTCAGGTTGAGCATCATTCCACCTTGATTGTCCACAATGCTCACACTGCCTACCTGACAATACATACTGGTAGACAACGCTGCATTTTCTCCGGCAATGGTGCCTTCAATGGACACTGAATAAATACCTTCCGGCAACGGATTGCCGATGTTGTCCTTACCGTCCCAGCTGAACGGTGTTTCGTAACTGCCTACATTGCCTATATCAATTGTTGACACCACCTGACCGTTAGCATCTTTAACCGTCGCCATAACGTCACCGGCCGCCTGCCCACCGTGAATCGTCCCGCTAATTTCACTACCGGCTTCCAGATAACCGATATTGCTTGGAACCAAAACATCCCTACCCACCAATGCCGTGGCTTGCAACGCCTGACTGGAGCGGTACATATCGCCAATACTCTCAACGGATTTACCTAAATTCTGAATCCCTTCCAGCGAACTGAATTGAGCAAGCTGGGCAACAAAGTCAGTCTGGTCGGTTGGCTTGAGTGGATCCTGATTCTTAATCTGGGCCAGCAGCAAGCTCATAAACATGTCTTTATCTGCTGCGGATTCTGTTTGTTCAGTGCTTTTATTTCTGATCGACAGATCGTCCAGAACACTACTGCTTTCAACGCTATTAATTGCCATCGTCGTGTAATCCTATTTCCTTAGCGGCCCAGGCTCAGAACTTGTTGCATCATTTGTTTGGCCGAGCTCATCACATCGACATTGGTTTGAAACGATCTTGAGGCACTGATCATATTTGCCATCTCCTCAACTACGTTCACATTGGGATAAGCCACGTAGCCTTCATCGTCAGCCATCGGATGATTCGGTTCATAACGCAACTGAAGGGGCGCATCACTTTCAACAATGCCGTCAACCGATACTCCGCCTCCACTGTTCATTCCACTTCCGGAAAAATCAAAGCCGCCGGCAGCACCCAACTGGCCGTTCATTGCCGCTTGCATCTGGGCGCGAAAAATAGGCTCTCGGGCACGATAGGTCTCTTCGGTATTACTGCTTACACTGTCGGAATTGGCGATGTTTGAGCTAATGGTGTTTAAGCGCACGCTCTGTGCACTCATGCCACTACCGGCAATATTAAATACGTTCATTAAGGACATAATCAGTCACCTCTAATGGCGGTTAGCAGGGATTTCACTTTACCGTTCATAAATTCAAACGCCGTCTGGAACTCAATGGTGTTCTGCACGAACTGAGTTTTTTCCACTTGTGCATCCACTGTATTGCCATCGATTGAAGGTTGAGTCGGGGTGCGGAATTTTAAACCGGTCATGGTGTTGCCCTGCGGCGTAGTCAGCTGGTGACCTGAGTGAGTCCCGTTGATACCAACGCTGTCACTGGTTTCCCCCAGACGCGACTTCAGCATCTCCTGAAAGTCGATGTCACGGGCTTTGTATCCGGGGGTATCCGCATTCGCAATATTGTTGGCTAACACGTTGGCCCGCATGGAACGCAGTTCCAACGCTTGCTGTGCGACGCCAAAATGTTTATCTATGCTGATTGCCATCTACTGTTCTCACCTATTTCTGACTACCGGCCAATAAACCGGCGTTGTTAACTCGACAGACAGTACAAAGCAACCGCCGTGCCAACCAACGCTTAGGTAATATTTTCAATGAGTTAAGGTTTCAGGTGTGCCAAAAAACCAACGCCTGCGGCAATCGGTTTCCGAAAGCGGCAATGGAACAACCGCCAGCAGTATCGGAAATTGCCGCTATTTTTTGATGTAGACCACACCGGGCGTGTAGTAATGGATGTCGAACAGATCGTTGAGCCCCTTGGGTGCTTCAGACCCGCCCAGGAACAAATAGCCGCCGGGGTTTAACACCCGGTGAATATTACCGATGATTTGGCGTTGCAGATCGCTGGAGAAATAAATCAATACGTTGCGGCAGAAAACAACATCAAACCGCCCTACGTTTAAAACACTATCTTTTAGATTGATGGGCCGGAAATCAATGCGACGCTTGATATCCGGTTTGATGGTCCAGGCACCTTCGATTTCCTTGCCAAAATGCTGATCGAGCCGTTCCTGAGACATACCACGCTTTAACGCCAACGATTCGTATACTCCGGCTTTCGCCTGATCCAATACCTTGGCAGAAATGTCGGTCGCCAGAATACGCACAGGCTTGTTCACAAGACTGAAGTTCTTTTTACGCAACTCTTCAACGCAAATCGAGATGGAATACGGTTCCTGTCCGGTGGAACAGGCTGCACACCAGATGGCTATTTCCCCTGGCTTTTTCGCCAGCTCAGGCAGTATGTGTTCCTGTAAATAAATGAAAGGGTGTCGATCCCGGAACCAAAGGGTTTCGTTGGTGGTCATTGCGTCAATTACCTGTTGACGAAGACCAGACGCGGAGAACCGGTCGATCTTCCTCACCAGTTCCGACAAAGAATTTATTCCGTTTTCTTTTAGTAGTTTACGTAAGCGGCTATCAATCAGGTAGTTTTTATTGTCACCCAGCACTATGCCGCACGCACGCTCAAGAAACTCACGAAACAACGCATAGTCGCTACTACCGAAATCAGACTGGTCTTTTCCGGAATACATCATGGCTTAGTTGCGGGGCCGGAAAATGTTACCGGCCTTCCAACGTTCGATCGACTTGTTGCTGTACCAGGTTGGCGAGGCTGTCGGGTTTGAACTTCGCTAAAAAATTATCCGCTCCCACCCGCTTTACCATTGCCTCGTTAAATATTCCGCTTAATGACGTGTGCAAAAGAATATGCAGATCTTGCATCCTGGGATCTTCCTTAATCGATGCGGTAAGGGTATATCCGTCCATTTCAGGCATTTCGATATCTGAAATCAACATAATATAGTGATCAGAGATCGACTCGCCTTGATCCAACAAATCACGCAAATGGTTTAATGCTTGTCGCCCATCTGCGACCAAGTGAGTTCGCACACCCACTTTCTCTACGCATCGTTTGATTTGTTTCCGCGCCACACTGGAGTCATCTGCAATTAATACCGCCAACTCTTTGGATGCGGCCTGAATCACCGATTCTTCCTTCAATATCTGATCAGAAATGGTTTCCTCGAGCGGGGAAACCTCAGACAAAATCTTTTCCACGTCAATAATTTCTACGATACGGTTATCGACTTCGGTAACCGCAGTAAGATAATTACCTTTGCCTGCTCCCTTGGGTGGCGGGTGTATATTTCCCCAATTCAGGTTTACGATACGTTCCACCGCTTTCACCAAAAAACCCTGCACTGCCATATTGTATTCCGAGATAATCACGAAGCAGTTTTCAATATCATCCAACGGCGCATTACCCATCGCCAGGTTCATATCCATCACAGAAATGGTGCCGCCTCGAATATGCGCAATCCCTCTGACCACTGGGTTACGTTGCGGAATGGCCGTCAGCTTCGGACACTGCAATACTTCACGGACTTTAAAAACGTTGATGCCATAAATTTGATCATCGGCCAAACGAAACAACAACAGCTCTAACCGGTTCTGTCCTACCAGTTTGGTTCGCTGATCAACAGAATCAAGAACACCGGCCATACTCAAACTCCAATTCGCTTCTACTTAAACCGCATCAATATTCCGGCACGGTGTTTGCTTGCTACTACCTTAACGCGGTGGTTCGTCAAGAAACCGGCGACCTGAATTGATCCACTCACCACTTCATTCAGAATAGGTCAAATAAATTAAATGAACAGCATGGCCCCACAAATTTTAGCGTACAAAGCGGGACGGTACCTGGCTGTTCTGGCAACGTGGCTATTGAGTAGTTTAGGCGCTACCACGGGTTTTACACAGTCACCAACCGATGAGCAGCCCGTCACTCCGGCGACACTGCACACCCAGGTCGACCAATCAATTCAGCATTATGCGAAGGAAATACAGGGGGATACCTATGAAAGCTACGATATCAGCATCCAACCGGTTGATCCCCGCCTACGCCTGAGTCGCTGTAATGCGCCTCTGGATATCCAACACCGTCCACGCAACCGCAACTACGGCCGTCTCACTATGCGCGTGGAATGTAATGGCGATGAGCCCTGGGCGATCCATGTGCCTGTTACTATTCAAGCATTTGCCAAGGTGGTGATTGCCAGCGGCCCTATCGCCAAGGGCACCCATTTAAGCGCGGGCGACATCAGTATCGAAACACGGGACGTTAGTCTGCTGTATGGCGGCTATTTTAGCGCAGCAGAACAGGTCAACGGCTTTGTTGCCAAGCGTCCCATCTCCGCAGGGCAAGTACTCAATTCTTCTTTAATGGACCCGGTTAAGATGATCAACCGGGGCGAGAAAGTGGTGATCATTGCCGAAGGCCCAGGGCTGAATATCCGCACCACCGGCGTTTCGATGGAAGACGGCGCCTACGGCGAGCTCATACGCGTCAAAAACGCCAACACAGAGAAAGTGGTCGAAGGCCGCATTAGCGGGCCCGGACGCATTAAAGTCAGCCTTTAAGCTGCCGATAAGATTATTGGCAGCGATTAAAAATTCGTGTATTAATTTGGCTAAAGTTCTAGCTGTTGCGGTCGATACATAAAGTAAGACAGCAATAAAAACAGAAGGCACAGTAACATGGCTATGGATATCAATGGGTTAAATAGCAGTCAGGCCAATTCCTCTAAGGCCCGCAACGCACAAAAAGTCGTTTCGTCCCCTGTTTCCCAGCCTGACGAATCGAATAATCCGGCAAAACCTTCAGGTGAAACCGTCCGTATCAGTGCCGAAGGCCAGACGCTTAACCGAATTAGTAAAGACATCGACTTGGAAACCCCGGTGAACCAATCCAGAGTTGAAGCATTACGCGCTGCGATTGCCGATGGCAGCTATAAAGTGGATGCTCAAGCAACGGCTGCAAAGATGCTGGAAAGCGATTCGTTATTTTAATAGTGAGTCGCCCTGCTCTCTACTCTGCTCCCATCTAAACTCTCCCTTGGTGGATCCCGATAAACCGGCTGACCCAAACCGCCCAATTCATTCCCCCTTCCGACTCCCCTTTTCTACCTTTGGCACAACCATTGCTTATTCTCTAATATTGTCAAAGAACAGTCACAGGAGTCACTATGTCCAGACAGGCAACCTCAACACCGGCCGCGAAGGTCTCACCCCAGGCGGCACAACAACTTCTTAAAGTTATTGAGCATGACTGCCAGCTGGCCCAGCAACTCAAAACCGTTCTACAGGAGGAAAAAACACTCCTGGAAAGACGGCAATACAATGCCCACAGTGAACTGGTAAAGCAAAAGACCCGCTCTTTGATTCAGCTGGAAGAAGCGGATCAACAGCGCCGCCAGATCATGTCCGAAATGGGCTTTAGCGCGGACAAAGCCGGCTTTGATCTGTTCTTAAAACAGGTTCCGGCCAGCTGGCAGCAACGTTTCAGCCAGAATTGGGATACGCTGTCTGACACCATGAACACCTGCGGCCGGCTTAACAAAGTCAATGGCAAAATTCTGGCGCATGCCCAGAATTCCATGGAAAGATTGATGACCATTATCAAGGGCACCGTGAATCAGGTCGCCATTTACCAGGCAAACGGGCGTAAGTCCCTGAATGCCGAACACCGCATGCTGGTAACTGCTTGATATTTCAGCCAGAGGAAAGCTGTCGAAGAACTGCTAGACTTGCAATAAGGAGTTTTACGAAAGGTAGTTGAGCCACCATGATTAACGGTCTCATTGATCGGCTATTTGGCCAGGAACATCAGGAAAAGAAAGGGTCGTCCAAAAACATAAAGCACGGCCGCAACAGTATCAGTGATTTGCTGGAACTGTATTTACGGGAAAACCATTTTCTTACCGCTGTGGTAATGGACACAGGTAAGCGGCGCTTAGCCAAGTTAAATAGCGGCATAGTGGATGTCGATCCCGATGCCCACCGCTTTGCCTGTGATGCGTTTCTACCAAAAGAAGCCAATGCTCTAATGATGCCCGGGGTTAAAGTGCGATTTTCGCTAACCCATCAGGGCATTCGTCATCAGTTCGAAGCCTTATATAACGACAAAGACCCTAGCCGCAGCGAAGACCTGCATTGGTTTAGTTTTCCGAAAGGGATAGAGCAAGTTCAATTGCGGGACGCTTTCCGGGTTAAACTCAGCCAGATATCATCCATCAAAGTCACACTCACTCATGATAGCAACCCCACCTTGAGCGGTGGACTGGTGGATCTGTCCGCCAGCGGTATGCGGGTAAAAATACAGGGGTTTTTAGACCCCAAACCCGAACGCGGCGAGATCTACAGTGCCTGCCACCTGGTACTGAGTGACGGTACGCCTATTGTCTGTGGTGGCAAGCTGATGCACTGGCAAGTGGAACAAGAACGCAAAGTGACCTACCTTGGAGTTCAATTCACTGAACTGGACGGTAACACCCAACGCACGCTGAACCGGTTTTTGACGGATATGCAGAGAAAAAGCCGACAGCTCAGTTAATTGTATCCTCTAATTGTTGCAGTAAATCAGGCGCGTGCTTCCGCAAGTCGTCCAGGGTATCAATATCCCATTGCTCCGGCAAAAGGTGAAATCCGATGCCGTTCGCTAACATGATATCCAACGTCGCCCCCATTACGTCCGCCGTACCCCAGGGCACCTTCTGGAATAATACAGGCCAAGTCTGCGTGGCGCCTACCAACACGTAGCCGCCGTCTTCTGCCGGCCCCAACACCACGTCGGTTTCCTGCAACGCGCTTAACGCCTGATTAAGATAGTCCGGTGTCAATGAGTAGGCATCCCCACCAATTATCAATACCCGATCAAAACGAGACAACCCATGACGTAAAGAAAAAGACATGCGGGTACCCAGCTCACGTCCTTGCTGTATCCAGACCGGTGCTGCGAAAACATCAAAATAGGCATTCGGCTCCGTGGTCCAGATTTCCACTTCGTCGGCCTGGGATGTCTGGGCAACCTGTATAATATGATCACACAATAATTTATGCAGATTTAACGCGGCGGTCTCACCCAGCGTTTTCGCAATGCGGGTTTTAACCCTTCCGGCTAATGGCGCCTTTGCGAATACCTGAATCAGCGTACTCATAATGAATTCCCGTAATACCAACGCCAAAGGCGCTGAGGAGAAACCCCCAGCCAATAGGCCAGCCGCATAAACCACATTAGTAAAATCGTGTAGACCACGCCGTCCTGCTGCCAGCGCCGGCTGGAAGTCACAACCGGGTCAGCGATGCAGAAGGGCCTGCTTAACTGTTTAAGACGCTTGCTGATATCAATGTCTTCCATCAGTGGAATCTCATCAAATCCGCTGATTTCCCTGAACGTATCCAGCTTCATAAAAATCGCCTGATCTCCTGTGGCTATCGCGCTGATCCGGGAGCGAAGATTCATTAGGTTGGCAACCACACGCAGTCGATAGCCCGCGGAATCCAGACGCACATTAAATCGGCCCCAGACGAGGGGACCCGCCATGAAGTGCTCCATATGCGTATTGAACTGCATGGGTAAACGGGTATCCGCGTGCAAAAACAGAACCAGTTCACCCTTAGCACGACTGGCACCCATGTTCATTTGAAATGCCCTTCCCGCAGGAGCCGAGAGCAATTCCACCGGATACCGCTTAGTAATGCCGACGGTAGCATCCCGACTGCCACCGTCCACCACTATGACGTGCCAACGCCCCCCGGTTTTGGTCAGAACGTCCAGCAACAGGTGGTCCATTTGTTGGGCTTCGTTCAGCACCGGAATCACAACCGTCCCAAGCAGACAATCTGATGTCATCTCAGTAACCTGCTACTAACCTAACGCGCCGCCACAACTACTGCCCTGCCCTGCCGTACAACCAAAACAATGGTCAGCAACCGCAATCGGGTTGCCGTTGTAATCGGTTTCCAACAGATCGCTGAGCCGGGCAGTTCGAATTCCCCCCTGCATCATGCGCGGCATTTGCGTCCGCATTGGCAGCTCCAACATCTGATTAAAATCACAATCGTACAGATTACCCTGCCAGTCCACGCTGACCGTGCTCTTACACATTAATCCGTCCAGGTTTTCCGCTTTATAGTTATCATGCAGCAACTGCATGTAGTCTTCGTACCACCCCTTCGATAACAACATGCTACCGAAACGACTGATCGGCATATTCGCCAATGTCAGCAAGTGATTAAATTCAATGCCGAATTCATTCAGCAAATGCTGTTTGTAATCCTGTTCCAGTCGCTGTTGCGGAGGAGGCAAAAAGGCACCACCCGGGTTATACACTAAATCCAAAATAAGGCCGGTATCCGCCTTGCCATAACCGAGCTGGTTTAACACACGTAAGCCTTCAATCGAATCATGAAATACCCCCTTGCCCCGCTGCGCATCAACATTGCTTTCACTGTAGCAAGGTAACGAGGCCACCACACGCACCCGTTGCTGCGCCAGAAAACAGGCCATGTCTTCGTATCCCGGCTCCATTAAAATGGTCAGGTTACAACGGTCGATAACCTCCGTGCCCAGCACGACTGCCTGCTCCACCAGATATCTGAAATGGGGATGCATTTCCGGCGCTCCTCCGGTCAGGTCCAGAGTCTGAAAAGATCGCTTCTTTAATACCTCCAGTACCTGCTGAATGCCATCCCAGGACATTTCTTCGGTCCGCTTGGGACCGGCATTGACGTGGCAATGGGTACAACTCAGATTGCAACGATAACCCAGATTAACCTGGAGAATGCTGAGCTCTTTGCGCTGAATATCCGGAAACTGATGACCAGAGCGGAACAACAGGGGTTTGGTATCTAACATGGGGGTATCCTTTGGAACTGCATATCGACATCTTATGCCCTCGGGCCTGGGTATTAAAGTCCAGCGCGAAAAAACCCCGTAGAAAACGGATCTCTACGGGGTTTTAATTTTACACGGCTAGACTGGCGGCGGGCTCAATAAAACTTACAAAGCCATAAAGCGTCGTAAATGATAATCGCCATTACCAAACAGGGTATTGATCATATTGATGCGTTTCAGGTACATACCGACGTTCATTTCGTCGGTCATGCCCATGCCACCGAATATCTGCACCGCTTCATGCGCTACCTTCTGGCCTTTTACCGCCACCGCATATTTCAATGCAGACACATTTTTCTGGTACTCTTTGGCCCCGGATTCATGGCTTAACACGGCTCTGAGCAACAACGAACGACACTCCTGCTGCAAAGTAAACATATCCACCATGCGATGCTGCAAGGCTTGAAAAATAGCGATGGGAACACCAAACTGCTTGCGCTCTTTGGTGTATTCCACCGTCTCTTTATACAGTTTTTCCATTATACCAACGGCCTCTGCACCCAATGCCAGACAGGCATCATCGGAGATCGTTTGCAGCAACTCATAAGCCTGATCTTTAACGCCCAACAGGGCCGACGCCTGCACCTCCACGTTATCCAAAACCACCTCTGCAGCACGCTGCCCATCTAACGTGCGATAGGACTTAACCACAACGCCTTTCGCATCCGCCGGCACCAGGAAAACAGAAATACCCTGCTCATCCCGCTGTTCACCAGAGGTTCTTGCCACAACCAGAAAAGTGTCCGCCGACCCGCCATGAATCACCATAGACTTGGCCCCATTCAATGTAAACTTACCATTGGTTTCGCTGGCGGTGGTTTTGACATCGTACAGATCAAAGCGAGCCTGAGGCTCAACGAAGGCTAGAGAAAAGATCTGGCTTCCATCAATTATCGCTGGTAATAAATCGGCCTTCTGCTGTTCGCTTCCCGCTGCCGCAATTGCCGCACCACTCAGAATGACCGAGGGCACAAATGGTTCTACTACTAAACCTTTGCCAAATTCTTCCATCACTATCATGATTTCAACAGGGCCACCGCCGATGCCGCCATCATCTTCACTAAATGGCACACACAACCAGCCTAATTCGGCAAAGGTGTTCCAGGTTGCTTCGTTGAAGCCTTTCTCCATCGCCACGTGTTTCTGACGGGTTTCATAGCTGTAATCGTTGCTAATAAATTTCGCGATGCTATCTTTCAGCAGGTTCTGCTCTTCGCTGTAATTAAAATTCATAGATCCATTCTCCTTAATTCCCGCTGCTAAAGCCCCAGCACCATTTTCGCAATGATATTTTTCTGTACTTCGTTGGAGCCCCCATAAATGGTGGCAGCACGGCCATACAGATATTTGGTTGCAATGTCTGCGGCATAGGCATTGCCGATCGGATCCCCGTCGTTTATTGCGTTGGCGTAATAACCACAAAGCTCGACAGAGAGTTCGGCCACCGCTTGTTGTATTTCAGTACCACGAATTTTGAGGATGGAAGATTCAGGACCCGGGGCACCACCATCAGCCACGCTGGCGATAGTACGCAATTCCGTATATTCCAGAGCCATCAGGTCGATTTCGATTTGTGCCAACTTGGACGCAAACAAACTATCTTCGATCAAAGGCCGTCCGCCGGACATTTCCTGCGAGGCAATCGTCTTTATGCGCTCTAGGGCTTTCTTTGACTGAGGAACACCAGCGATTGCCGTGCGTTCGTGGGTCAACAGGTATTTTGCGTACGTCCAGCCTTTGTTTTCTTCACCAATCCGATTGGCGACCGGAACCCGAACGTTGTCAAAAAACACTTCGTTTAAGGAATGCTGGTTATCAATGGTATCGATTTTTCGTACTTCGATTCCGGGTGTATTCATATCGATTAATAGAAACGAAATCCCTTCCTGCTTTTTGGCATCCGGATCAGTGCGCACCAGACAAAAAATCCAATCGGAATACTGGGCGTAGGTAGTCCAGATTTTTTGACCCGTTACCAGATAATCATCGCCATCACGAACCGCCTTGGTTTGCAACGCGGCCAGATCTGATCCGGCGCCGGGTTCAGAGTAACCCTGGCACCACCATGTATTACTTTGCAATATATCCGGTAAAAAACGTTTCTTCTGTTCGTCGTTGCCAAAGGTATAGATAACCGGACCCACCATTTTCAACCCGAATGGCACAATGGCTGGAGCCCCGGCTTCTGCACATTCATTTTCAAAGATGAATTTTTGGGTAATATTCCAACCGGTACCGCCGTATTCCTGCGGCCAACCCGGCGCAATCCAACCCTGCTCATATAGGGTTTTCTGCCATTCGATCATGCAGTCTTTATCGATATGGCCGCCTACTATGGCCTTTTTAATGCGATCGGAAACTTTAGTTTTCAGAAAATTCCGCACTTCATCTCGAAACGCAAGATCTTCCGGGGTCAATTGAATATCCATTATTTTCTACCTTTCCTCAGTTGCACCTTTTCACGTATGACATCAAATCATTCCTGAACCGGTATCATCGTCGCTTTTATAGCGGCCTAAAAGTGTATTCGCCTAAGTTGGCAGAGTCACTGGCCTAAATTGCCAGAATAGCGGGAACCCCAACGCCAGCCGTTAACGCTATTTGCCGCCAACGACTGGATTCTTTGGGATGATCTCGCTAGAATCCGCAGAATTTAGCCGATACCCGCCCTTAGCTCAGCTGGATAGAGCGTCCCCCTCCTAAGGGGAAGGCCTCAGGTTCGAATCCTGAAGGGCGGACCATTTCACACAAGACCCGCATGATCCGGACGATCCATCCACGCCAACAGCCATCCCAACGCACAGCCGCCCAGCAGACCTGCAAGATGAGCCTGGTTGGCTGTCGGTATAAAGTTGGTAAAACCCAGCGCCAGTGCAACCAGCATAAAGGCCATCATGCCATTCGGTATGCGAAACGGAGGCGCGGGATGGAGTCGCTGGTATACCCAGAGGTAGCCGATCACCGCATACACCACGCCGGATAAGCCACCAAACAGGTTACCGCTCCAGAAAAACTGCACACCATTGGACAACAACGCGGTGGCTGCAAAAATCAGAAACAACCGCGAACCGGACTGGCCTTTTTCCACCATGCCCCCGAAGATCCACCAGGCACCCATATTAAACAGAAAGTGAAAAATGCCGAAGTGCAGAAAAGCGGGGGTTACCCAGCGCCATATCTGCTGCAGATCGAACATTTCAGGCGCGCTGGCAAAAAACATAAAGGGCGCACGAGCTGCGTCATTCATACCTTGGCCGGTATACAAATAGACCAGGGTACAGATCGCCAGAATCGTTAATGTGAAGGGACCGGTATTTTTAAAAGCCGCAATAATGGAGAAGCCTTTATATAATCCGGTCAATTGCGGATTGACGGGGTTTGATTCAGAAAGCTGCCAGGATGCAAGCCGATAACGGGCATGCGTCGGCTCACGGCCGAATCGCTCCAACTCCTTCCTAGCCTGTTCTAACTGCATCTCATCCTGCAAAAAGAGCTTTATTTCCGTGCCATCGATTTGCAATTTACAGGACACGCCAATGGACTGCATGTAATCCACAAACGCCTGAGCGTCTCTTAGTCTGCGAAAATTGGCTAAATACCACATTAAAGCGTTTTTAATACCTCAATCACATCATCATGGTGGGTTTTGGTTTTGACCTTATCCATAATATGTTTGAGCCTGCCGTCCTTACCGATAATAAAGGTAGTGCGGATAATACCCATGAATTCTTTACCCATGAATTTCTTTAGTCCCCACACGCCGTATTTTTCCGCAATGGTTTTATCTTCATCGGACAACAAATCAAAATTCAACGCTTTCTTCTCAATAAAGCTCTGCAACTTCTTAACCGGATCCGGGCTGACTCCGAATACCACCGCATCCAGCTTTGCCAATTCCTTTTTGACATCCCGTAATCCACACGCTTGCGTGGTACAACCGGGCGTTAACGCCCGAGGATAAAAATAGAAAACCACATTCTTCTTACCCTTAAAATCCTTCAGACTGATTTTTTCACCCGCTTGGTTCGGTAAAGTCCAGGCCGGGGCCATATTCCCCACCTTTGGCAACGCCATAGTATTTCTCCAACTCATTCATAGTTATAAATCATCGAGCAAGGCTCGCTTTGCAGCATAATTTACTTACAATAACCGCATTAATAAAGGAGATCACACTTGTCTAACGAGAACACTGCACCTTTTGGAGTACTGCTGGTGAATCTGGGCACACCGGATAAAGCCGACGCGCCGAGTGTCCGGCGGTATTTACGTGAATTTTTATCGGATCCCAGGGTAATCCACGCACCCCGCCTGATCTGGTGGTGTGCATTGAATCTGGTGATTCTGCTGATCCGTCCACCCAAGGTAGCAAAGTTATATCAGACCGTCTGGACCAATCGCGGTTCCCCCTTGCTCGCCATCAGCCAGCAACAACAACAAGACCTGCAAAGCAGCTTACAGCAATTGACCGGGCAGAACATCCCGGTGGAGCTGGCGATGACCTATGGCAATCCGGGTATTGATAAGGGCATTGCGAACCTGATGAAATCCGGCATCCAACGATTGATTGTTTTACCGATGTATCCGCAATATTCCGGCACCACCACAGCCGCAGTGTTCGATGCTATTGCCCGTAATTTCCGCGCCTATCCCAATCTGCCGGAAATGATCTTTATACGTGATTACTGGCAGCATCCTGATTACCAACAATGTCTCGCAAACAGTATCGATGAATACTGGCAGAGCCACGGCAAGCCGGACCGCCTGTTGCTTTCCTTTCACGGCATCCCCCAAAGCTATGAAGATCAGGGCGACCCCTATCCGCAGTACAGCCGAGACACCGCTCGAGGGGTGGCCGAACGGCTGGGTCTGCTAAAAGATCAGTGGACAGAAAGCTTTCAATCCCGCTTTGGCCGGGAAGAATGGGTCAAGCCCTATACGGACGTCATTCTGCAAGAATGGGGAGAACAGGATGATATTAAGCGGGTTGACGTTGTGTGCCCGGCTTTCTCGGCTGATTGCCTGGAAACACTGGAAGAAATTGCAGAGCAAAACAAGGAAATATTTTTGCACGCCGGAGGCAAGGAATATCACTACATCCCGTGCCTGAACAACCGTCCCGATCACATCGCATTTTTAAGTCAATTGGTTTTACAGCGTGCACAAGCATGGAAATCGTAACCACTTCAATCTGTTAACACGACCATAAAATTGTGCTTTCAGGGCCATTAGTACAGTAAAACCGACGCGACCAAACAAAATTAGCATTGTTTACTTGGTCGCCTATTCACTATTTTTAAAAGTGTGGTAGCTTAGGCCGTTGGTAAGCATTGGAAGCCTAAAGGATGCGAAGGCCTCAATAGTCCCACTGGAGGGTGCCATGATCGATTATGAACTGACTGATCTGTTGATTGAACTGGAAGAGATTCAACAAGATCGATTTTTAAATAAGGCTCGCGGGCAACAAGTCGTTGATCTACTTGCTTTTTACGATATTCCTCAATCACTCTATATTCTCAGACAAGAACCCCAAAACGGACGCGATCCCCATCAATGTCGCCGTAAGATTGCGCTCTTTAATTTTGCTCTGGTAAAACCGGATTTTAAGCCTCAGT
This sequence comes from Ketobacter sp. MCCC 1A13808, assembly GCF_009746715.1. Taxonomy (NCBI): domain Bacteria; kingdom Pseudomonadati; phylum Pseudomonadota; class Gammaproteobacteria; order Pseudomonadales; family Ketobacteraceae; genus Ketobacter; species Ketobacter nezhaii. The sequence goes on along the minus strand of NZ_VRKW01000005.1, from coordinate 105,889 downwards.
TGATCGAGTGTTTGTTTATGATCGGTCATTCACCGGAGTTTATTGCGGAAGCCCTGGGTGACGATATCCGTGCGGTAGCTGAATCGCTGCGTTCCGTTGTAGATGAGAACCGGGCAAAAAAAGCCGCAGATCTACGCAACAATCCGCAACGTTTCCGCTTGGTAAAATCCTGACGCGTTACCGATTAACGGACTCAGCAGACGAAAAAAGCCGACATCCAGGTCGGCTTTTTTGATCCCCTTAACGCTTGCCGGTTTACCCAACTTACCCCACTTACCCCACTTACCCCACTTACCCAACATAGTTCAGTAAAATACCCGCAGCCACTGCCGAACCGATGACACCCGCCACATTCGGTCCCATTGCATGCATCAGCAGAAAGTTTTGCGGGTTGGCTTCCAGCCCAACTTTGTTTGATACCCGGGCCGCCATCGGCACAGCGGAGACACCGGCAGACCCAATCAGAGGGTTGATCGGTTGTTTGGAAAAGCGATTCATCAGCTTTGCCATCAGCACACCACACCCGGTACCGATACAGAATGCGGCCATACCCAAAATTAGTATGCCCAGTGTTTCAGCGACCAGAAATGAAGACGCACTTAATTTGGAGCCTACCGCCAAGCCCAAGCCAATGGTTACGATATTAATCAGCGCGTTCTGCGCCGTATCGCTTAACCGGTCCACCACACCGGATTCGCGCATCAGGTTGCCGAAGCAGAACATTCCCAGTAACGGTGCCGCATCCGGCAATAACAACGCAACTAAAACCAGAATCAAAATGGGAAATATGATTTTTTCTGCCTGGGGAACAATCCGCAGCTGCTCCATTTTAATTTTGCGCTCGGCTTCCGTCGTTAACGCTTTCATTATGGGCGGCTGGATCAACGGTACCAACGCCATATAAGAATACGCCGCTACTGCAATGGCACCCAACAAGTCCGGTGCCAATTTACTGGTAACGTAAATCGCGGTAGGCCCGTCTGCGCCGCCGATAATGCCGATAGAAGCGGCATCCGCCAGGGAAAAGTTAACCCCTATATCCAAGGTAGTGAGCGCCAATGCCCCCATTAACGCGGCAAAAATACCGAACTGGGCCGCGGCGCCGAGCAACAAGGTTCGCGGATTTGCCAACAGCGGCCCAAAATCCGTCATTGCGCCGACCCCCATAAAAATCAACAACGGAAACAGACCGGTGGTCAAACCCACGGTGTAAATCAGATACAAAATGCCGTCGGCATGGCCCCCGCCCTTCGCCAAAAAGGTTACCTCATCCTGCAATGCAGGTGATGCAGCGTAATAAGCAGATTTAACCTGAACGGCTGTGGCATCCCCATTCAGACTGAGCAGGGATTTGATCGCTGAAATTAAATCAGCATCGCCATAATATAAGGCATGACCCACCGCCGATTCCGCTAACCCTGCTACGGGGATATTCGCCAGAATTCCGCCCACTCCAATCGGCACCAGCAAGAGTGGTTCAAAGCCTTTTTTGATCGCGAGCCACAATAACAACAGGCCCACCAGAATCATCACCCCCTGCCCAAGATCAAGGTGATATATTCCAGTGCTATGCCAAAGCTTGGTCAATTTATCCATGGGAACCGCTCCAAAAATTAAGCAATGGTCAACAAAATATCACCCACTTTTACAGCATCCCCTTCCTTAACGGATATCGCTGCAACCGCGCCTGATCGAGCAGCCCTGATTTCTGTTTCCATTTTCATAGCCTCAAGAAGCACGATCACATCACCCTCCTGCACAGACTGACCAACATTCACTTTGACTTTGAATATATTTCCGGCCAGGGGGGACAACACCGGCTCACCTTTGCCGGCGGGTGCAGCAACAGGTTCCACTGCCTGAGTGGATGGAACGGACGGCTCAACTGAACTGATATCCCCCCCATCAGCCACCTGTACGACGTAAGATTGCCCATTGACGGTTACGGTATAAACGCCACTGTCGCTACGGGTGCTGGCAGCAGGCGCAACCGGGGTTTGTTCCGCCCCATCGGGGACCGGCTCGAATGCATCAGGGTTACCGCGATTTTGTAAAAATTTAAGGCCAATTTGAGGAAACAAAGCGTATGTTAGAACATCATCCACAGAATCCACCGCCAGGGTGATTTTATGCTGTTCGACCAGCGAATATAACTCACTGGTTAGCTTATCCAGCTCCGGCTGCAACAAATCAGCGGGGCGACAGGTAATGGCCGCTTTACCTTCCAACACACGGGCTTGTAAATCTGCATTAAAGGGAGCAGGTGCAGAACCGTATTCACCTTTCAGAACTCCGGCAGTTTCCTTTGAAATACTTTTATAACGCTCACCGGTCAGCACATTCAGCACCGCCTGAGTGCCGACTATTTGCGACGTCGGTGTCACCAACGGAATAAACCCCAGGTCTTTGCGTACCTGGGGAATTTCTTCCAGCACCGCATCCAGTTTATCACCGGCTCCCTGCTCTTTAAGCTGACCTTCCATATTGGTGAGCATGCCGCCTGGGACCTGTGCCACGAGAATACGCGAGTCCACACCACGTAGCGCACCTTCGAACTTGGCGTACTTTTTTCTTACCTCACGGAAATAGGCTGCAATTTCCTCCAGCAGGTAAATATCCAATCCGGTATCCCGTGCGCTGCCCTGCAGTATTGCCACCACGGCTTCCGTGGGCGAATGGCCATAGGTCATGCTCATAGAGGATATAGCCGTGTCCACATTATCGATACCGGCCTCTGCACACTTAAGTGCCGTGGCAGTGGACATACCTGTGGTCGCATGGCATTGCATATGAATCGGAATTTTAACCGTTTGCTTGAGTCGGGTGACCAGTTCGTAGCCCACATAAGGTTTCAGCAAGCCCGCCATGTCTTTAATACAGATTGAATCGGCACCCATATCTTCAATCTTCTTCGCCATATCGAGCCACATTTCAGTGGTGTGGACCGGACTCACCGTATAGGAAATTGTCCCTTGCGCATGCTTGCCATGCTCTAATACGGCTTTGATTGCTGTCTCCAGGTTTCGTGTGTCGTTCATTGCGTCGAAGACACGGAAAACGTCCACACCATTCACCGCAGCCCGCTCAACAAACTTTTTCACCACATCGTCCGCGTAGTGGCGATAGCCCAGCAAATTTTGTCCTCTCAGCAACATTTGCTGCGGCGTTTTCGGCATGGCTTTTTTCAGCAGGCGAATGCGCTCCCAGGGGTCCTCCCCCAAGTAACGAATACAAGCATCGAAAGTCGCTCCGCCCCAGGACTCGATCGACCAAAAGCCAACCTGATCCAGCTTATCTGCGATCGGAAGCATATCTTCAACACGCAACCGCGTGGCAAACAAAGACTGGTGCGCATCACGCAACACGACGTCGGTAATACCTAGCGGTTTGTTAATCTCGGTCATAAGAATCGGCCTTTTGGTAGTTCGCTTCTGTTCGGTTTTTAAAATCGGGAAAAAATAGACGAAAAAACAGCTTGGATTTATCGGGCCTGGGAAAGGCCACCCTATTTATGACGTGAGCGATGTTGATGAATTGCAGCTGTTATCACTGCCATCAAAGTGCTGTTATCAGTGCCGGTAGCGCGGGCGGGTGTTGGCGTTTCAGTGACCACAGGGTGATTTGGCTGGGGAAGAAACCGGGCCACCAGAGCGGACATAACACTGGTGGTGAAGACCAGCAACATCAGAAAAACGAAGACCGCTCCCATTCCAACCACCATGAGGTTGACCCCTTCCCATAGTAAGTTGCTCATATTGTCTCTCCAAATCACATGGATTGAGTTAATTGGATGTATGTTTGTCGCAATAGCAGTTCTGATTAGCAACGTATAATGCAATATTTGCACCGCAAACAACAGCGAACCACAGTGCGGGGGAAGGTAAAAAACGAAGCCAATAGGCCAGACCCGATTATAGCCAGATTCGAACCCACTATTTATCAATGTATTGGTTGGGATATTTGCAGCTCGCCCGATCAAATTCGGCAGCCAAATTGGTAATTCACTGCGCCGTAGCCAAAACGTGCTCTAAAATGCGTACCTACTCCCGCACTTGGCCCAAGGCCGCTTGCTTGACGCAGGGCACAAAATTCAAATTCAGGGGGTATTGGTGTCTATTAATCTGGCGAAAATGCCTAGTGCGAACATAAAAAAAGGCCTGCATTTCTGCAAGCCTTCATTTTATATGGCGCGCCCGGCACGATTCGAACGTGCGACCGCCTGGTTCGTAGCCAGGTACTCTATCCAGCTGAGCTACGGGCGCGTGGGTGGTGCATTTTACGTAACCAGGTATCTATGTCAATTGCTAATCAATCATTACCTGATTTGTTTTACTCTTAGTCAAGCCGTGTGACTTGTGCTAAGCCGTTTTATGGCGGAGAAGGAGGGATTCGAACCCTCGATACGGGTATAAGCCGTATACTCCCTTAGCAGGGGAGCGCCTTCAGCCTCTCGGCCACCTCTCCTAAAAACGTGCGCTGGATATTACTAGCCTTACGCCAAAATTTCTAGCCCAAATTGCTGATTTTGAAAGATAATACCCGACCGGCTCGGGAGATAAAAAAAAGCGATGCTAAACACCGCCTTTTACTACCGCTACAGGGGATTACGAGTCTGGTTGATCAGAACTTTTTTCCCGCTGGATGCGCTGGTAGATTTCTTCCCGATGAACTGCTACTTCTTTAGGTGCATTTACGCCAATTCGCACTTGATTACCTTTAACACCCAGTACAGTTACGGTGACTTCATCACCTATCATCAACGTCTCACCGACTCTTCGAGTCAAAATTAACATATCCTTCTCCTGTGCATACTGCTCCAACGAGCTCTTGGATATTATTTCCGGGTAAATGCCCTGCCCTAAATTCCAAAACCACCGTAATTATTGACCAGCTTCACGATTTTGGTAGGGATAAAGCCTATTTTATTTCGTATTCACGTTATTTTGACTCAAATGGTTCCTTTTCCAGCTCAAACCCGGAATGCAAAGCCCGCACGGCCAATTCCAGATACTTTTCCTCGATCACGACGGAGATCTTGATTTCCGAAGTGGAGATCATCTGGATATTTATGACTTCGTTAGCGAGAATTTCAAACATCTTGGCGGCTACCCCCGCGTGAGAACGCATGCCGACCCCCACCATGGAGACTTTTGCAACTGACGCATCCGATTGTACTTCTCGGGCACCAAGCTCAGCAGCGACGTTCTTCAGCACTTCCGTCGCTTTTTCCATTTCGTTTTTGTGCACAGTAAAGGTGAAATCCGTGGTGTTGTCCGCTCCCACGTTTTGCACAATCATGTCCACTTCAATATTCGCATGGCCTACAGGGCCTAATATTTTATAGGCCGCACCCGGAATATCCGGCACACCGCGTACGGTAATCTTGGCCTCGTCACGGTTGAAGGCAATTCCTGAGATCACGGGCTGTTCCATGGGTTCCTCTTCATCGACTGTAATTAATGTTCCGGGGCCGTCTTCAAAGCTGGACAGGACCCGCAGCGGTACATTGTATTTGCCCGCAAATTCCACTGAACGGATCTGCAATACTTTTGAACCCTGGCTTGCCATTTCCAGCATTTCTTCAAAAGTAATACGATCCAGCCGGCGCGCACTGCCGACCACCCGGGGGTCGGTTGTGTAAACGCCGTCTACGTCCGTATAAATCTGGCATTCATCGGCCTTGAGCGCCGCTGCCAACGCCACCGCAGACGTGTCAGAACCACCACGACCCAGCGTCGTAATATTGCCTTCGCCATCGACACCCTGAAACCCGGCCACTACAACAATGCGGCCTTTGGAGAGGTCGGTGCCGATACGCTCAGCGTCAATCCCCTGAATACGAGCCTTTCCGAATGAGTCGTCGGTGAGAATCCTGACCTGGGCACCGGTATAGGAGCGGGCCTCATAGCCATCACTCTGCAATGCCATACTCAGCAAGGCGATGGTTACCTGCTCTCCGGTGGTTACTAGAACGTCCAATTCCCGCGCAGAAGGCTTAGCACAGATGTCATGGGCAAGCGCTAACAAACGGTTGGTTTCCCCACTCATAGCAGATAGCACGACCACCACGTCGTGGCCTTCATCACGTGTCCGCTCGACCCGCTTGGCCACACTTTTTATACGATCAATGGTACCGACTGAGGTTCCACCGTATTTCTGAACAATTAACGCCATTGAAACATTTCTTCAGTAGATTTTAACGATTCGCTATCGCACGGGACTGTTACAGGATCGCAACAATAGCGGTTCTCAATATGAAACTAAAGGCCTGTATTGTATACCTTTTGTTGCCTGGTCAACTTGCTTTTCCGACCTTTTCAACAGCCTTTGATCCGTTTTAATTCAATTTTTCCGACACCCAGTTTTCCACCGACCCGAGGGCAACCGCAAGATTCGCCACATTCGGGCCTCCCGCCATCGCCAGATCCGGCCTACCGCCACCACGCCCCCCCAATTGTTGGGCAACGTGATTGACAAGATCACCTGCTTTCACTTTTGATGTCAGGTCTTTGGTTACCCCGGCCACCAGGTTGGCTTTTTCTCCGCCTAATCCCAGAACGATAATGCCGGAGCCTAATTTGTCTTTCAGTTTATCAACCATATCCCGCAGTGCTTTAGGATCAACCCCGTCCACTTCGGCACTCAACACCTTCACTCCGGCTACGTCCTTAACCTGCTGCAGCAGTTCGTCGCCGGCACTGCTGGCCAGCTTGGCTTTCTGCCGCTCCAGTTCTTTCTCCAGAATCTTGACCCGGTCAAGCGACTGCTGAACTCGCTCAAGCACCTGTTCCCGGTTGGTTTTCAGCAGGCTGGAAATGGCGTCGACCGTGTCTTCCGTCGCATCAATCCAATCCATCGCGGCCTGACCACTCACCGCTTCAATTCGGCGGATACCCGCCGCGACACCGGTTTCTGAAATAATCCGGAAAACGCCAATATCTCCGGTCCGGGCAACGTGGGTGCCTCCGCATAATTCGATGGAAAACCGATCCTGCCCCATAGTCAGGACTCGCACTTCATCGTCGTATTTTTCACCGAACAGCGCCATAGCGCCGCAGGCTTTGGCGTCATCAATGGCCATAAGTTCGGTGCTCACTTCACTATTGCCACGAATCTGTTCATTCACCAAACGCTCCACAGCCCGAATCTCTTCCGGCTTCATTGGCTCCATATGAGTGAAGTCAAAACGCAGCCGGTCGGCACCCACCAGTGACCCTTTCTGTGTTACATGGGAACCCAACACCATGCGCAATGCCGCATGCATTAAGTGTGTTGCAGAGTGATTAAGTCGAATAGCCTGGCGACGGGAGTTGTCGATTACCGCCGTTATAGCATCCCCCACCTGGAGCGAGCCTGACGTCATTACTCCGTGATGCAAATGGGCTTGACGTTCTTTACCGGTATCAATGACTTCGAATGACGCATCCGCCGAGTTTATAAAACCTACATCTCCAATCTGGCCGCCGGATTCCGCATAAAATGGCGTGCTGTCCAGCACGATAATGGCTTCCTGTCCGGCCATCACCTGCGCTACGGACACACCACCCACAAACAGCTCCGTGATGGTGGCCGGTGCCTCCGATTGCTGATATCCCGTAAACCCGGTTGCCGTTAGCACCTCAATACCATCATGATACCCAGACTTGAATTTACCGGCTTCTTTGGAGCGGCTTTTCTGTTGGTGCATCGCCTGCTCAAAACCGGTTTGATCGATCGTTAACTCACGTTCACGGGCGATATCAGCCGTCAGGTCAGCGGGAAAGCCATAAGTGTCATAAAGCTTGAATACCAGATCCCCTGGTATCTGCTTGGCTTGCAATGATTCCAGCTCCTGGTCAAGAATACGCAATCCTTGCTCCAGTGTTTTGGCAAACTGCTCTTCTTCAAGCTTCAGAATCTTTTCAATCTGTGTCTGAGCTTGCCGCAGCTCCGGATAGGCATCCCCCATTTCCAATACCAGCGGCTTCACCAATTTATAGAAAAACAAATCTTTCATTCCGAGCTTGTTTCCGTGGCGGATTGCCCGCCGCAATATGCGCCTCAGCACGTAGCCCCGGCCTTCGTTAGAAGGCATCACACCATCGGTGATCAGAAAGGCACAGGAACGGATATGATCGGCCACTACGCGCAGGGATTTTTCTTCCAGATCCTGTGTACCAATCACTTTGGCCGCGGCATTAAGCAGATTTACAAACAAGTCGATTTCGTAGTTACTGTGCACGCTTTGCATCACTGCAGCGATTCGTTCCAGGCCCATGCCCGTATCAACCGAGGGCTTGGGTAGCGGCTGCAACTCGCCGTCCGGCTGCCGGTCATATTGCATGAACACCAGATTCCATATTTCTATATAGCGGTCACCGTCTTCCTCCGGGCTACCCGGTGGCCCGCCCCACACATCAGCACCATGATCATAGAATATTTCAGTACAGGGACCGCAAGGACCCGTGTCCCCCATCTGCCAGAAATTACTGTCTGCACCCAGGCGCGAAAAACGCTCGGGGTCGACTCCCATCGTTTCCAACCAGATTTTTTCTGCTTCCTGGTCATCCTGATATACAGTGATCCACAGCTTTTCCTTCGGAAGCTTCATTACGCCAGTGAGAAATTCCCAGGCGAAGCGGATTGCATCTTCCTTGAAGTAATCGCCAAAACTGAAGTTACCCAGCATCTCAAAAAAGGTATGGTGACGAGCGGTATAACCCACGTTTTCAAGATCGTTATGTTTCCCCCCTGCTCGCACGCAACGCTGGGACGACGTGGCTCGGGTGGACTGCCGCTGTTCACGGCCCAGGAACACGTCCTTGAACTGCACCATTCCGGCGTTGGTGAACAACAAAGTAGGATCGTTTCCAGGCACCAGAGAGCTGCTGGGCACGATTTCATGTCCCTGGGAAGCAAAGTATTGGAGGAACGCTTGTCGGATTTCAGAGGTTTTCATAGATTCGGATTTGTGAACTAGCAGTTGGTTATGCGAGGTGATAGGCATTTCTCGCCATAAAGGCGCGAGTTTACCATCTATTGCGGCGCTTTCATCTACTGGATGAGTGAAAAATGGTCTCTGCTCTGATTATTTATCAGGATTCATTGCATATTGTATCTGATCAACGCTGAAACCCCGGTATTGCAGGAAGCGAAACTGCTTTGACCGCTGCTTCATATCCGTTGCAGGTCCGGGACCGAAGCGGCGCTCATAGGCTTCCCGGGCCTGCTCGAACCAATCGACCTCAGCGGCTTCCATAACCTGGCCTACCAACTCAGGCGCCACTCCCTTGCTCTGGATTTCCCGGGCAATACGCAACGGACCGTGGCTCCGAGACAGCCTGGCGTTAAGCATCATGCGGGCGTAACGCTCATCGCTTTGCAAACCTTGTTCAATTAACCCTTTCAGCTCTGCATCGACCAGCGCTGCATCAAACTTTGAGGTCAACCGGGTTGTCAATTCGCGTACGCTGTATTCACGCCGGGACAACAAACGTAGAGCGCTCTCCTTTACCTGCGCTTTTGTCTGCCCATCTGCGTCGCGCCCGTTGCTTTGCCCGGAATTACTATTAATGAGCAACTTCTTCTGCGTTCTGAGCCAGCACTTTTTCCAGGCGTTGCAAAGCCTCCGACGGCTTCATCCCTTTGATCGCTTTGCGTGCATCAAATTCAGCGCACTCCTGAACTTTACTCTGCGCTGGGCGCCGACCTTTTACATCACCCTCTTTGATTTGTTTAACCAGCGCGTTAATTTCCAATTTGGCCTGCTCACCATATCCACTCAGATCGGTGGCCAACACTTTGACCTCATCAAACCGTTGTTTCATTTCATCTGACAATTCATCATAAGCGGCCTTGGCTTTGGCCTTCACGACTGCCGCTTTCGACGCTGTGCGTTTCATTACGGACTCGGAATCGGCTTTTAACCCGGCGGCTGATTGCAATGCGGCATCAGCTACCGTAGCAGCTTTGGATGAAACTGACCTTTTGAGATCGGCTGTGCTGTTTTTTGACCTTCCTACCGTGCGGGTTGCACTGATTTTTTCGACCCCCAGCAAGGTTGTTTTTTTATCCTTCGACCAGGCTTGTTCGCCTTCTTCCACCAGCTCATCAAACACCCGCAGGGTTTCTTCACGCATCAGATTCAGGGTGCCGGTGCTGATCAGGCTGATACGCCCCACCAAAGTATCTGACCCACCTACACTTTCACCCATTTCCAATATTTGCTTATAGAGACGATCCCGTTCATGTTCAACGAGACTGAGCAGGCCCACACCGGCCAGCCCAAATCGCCTTGCGTTGATTTTCATTTTTTCAGCGAATGAAGTGTCTTCCGATACGAGCTCAGCTAACTTAGTCATACGTAGTCTCTCTATCAAGTTGGGGTGTTGCGTTTGAGGAGCCTTGCAAACCAGCGTCGCCGACTCCAACCATCCATAGCGTGTTAGCAGTTAATGCTACACACATTTTATAACAATGAAAAAGCCCCTGTTAACAGGGGCTTTCAAGAAATACCGCTGGGACTAACGAGTCAGTCACCCAGGTGCCGGATTTGAAAAGGTCATAGTACCGTCATCGAGTTGACCAAAACGTAACATTGCCAGATCCATTGCGTAATTTTGATGCAATTTCCAGGGGGCGACCGAACCCTGCTTGGGCAGTTTTGACATCGCTCTCTGTAGATACCCTGACCGCATTTCAATGAACGGTAACGCCTCTACACTACTATCCGCCAAGCGCGGCGTGCATTGACGTAATTTACGTTTATCCATTTCCTTGATCAAACGGCACAGGAACTCACTGGTAATATCTGATTTCAGCGTCCAAGACGCGTTGGTGTATCCGAAGATCATGGCAAAATTCGGTAGGTCCTGAAACATGACACCCTTGTAATTCATTGAGTTGGAAATCACAAAGGGTTTACCGTCCACTTCCAACTGAGTACCGCCCAGCATTTGTAAATCCAACCCCGTGGCGGTAATGATGATGTCCGCCTCCAACTGCTTTCCGGATTTCAGCAAAATCCCTTTTTCGGTAAAGGTTTCAATATGATCGGTCTCGACAGAGGCGTTGCCTTTGCGGATAGCGCGGAATAAATCCCCGTTTGGAACCGCACACAAGCGCTCGTCCCAAGGATTATATTGCGGAGAAAAATGAGTCATATCAAAGTCGGGACCCACTTGCTTTCGCACCTGCCCCAGCAATAAACGGCGTACCATTTTCGGTTTGGCCCGGGCCAGACGATAAAACGCCATCTGGAAACCGATTTGTCTGGTACGGGCCATCCGGTATACCAACCACGCAGGTAAATACTTGCGCAATTTTATGGCAACTTTGTCTTTCAGGGGAACCGACGCCACGTAGGACGGGGATCGTTGCAACATGGTGACATGTGCCGCCGCTTCCGCCATCGCCGGAACCAATGTTACCGCCGTTGCACCGCTACCGATCACCACAACCCGCTTGTCCCGGTAATCCAGTTTATCAGGCCAATGCTGGGGATGAACAATCTGCCCGCCAAAACGATCACTACCCGGGAATTCCGGGGTATAGCCTTTGTCATAATTGTAGTACCCGGTACACCCGATAAAGAAATTACATTGAATCTGAAGCGGTTGCGGTTCGTCTACTCGCTGAACCTGAACCGTCCACAGTGCCTGATCGGAGTCCCATGAGGCGCTTATTACCTTATGACCAAACCGAATGTTACGCTCGATATTATTTTCGCGGGCGGTTTCTTCAATGTAGTGGCGGATATCTTCTCCATCCGCAATCGACTTTGGATTGTTCCAGGGTTTAAAACTGTATCCCAGCGTGAACATATCCGAGTCTGAGCGAATGCCGGGATAACGAAACAAGTCCCAGGTACCGCCAATGGCATCACGAGCTTCCAGAATGGCGTAGGTCTTTTTCGGGCAAATTTTTTGCAAGTGACGGGCTGCGCCAATACCGGAGAGCCCGGCACCGACAATCAACACGTCGATTATTTCAGACGTCATATTACGGTCTCTTTTTTACTGTGTCTGCTTCGCCATGAACCGCTTAAAAGGGGCGCGATCACGATCAATTTGAGTTGCTGGTCGGCTAATAAATAAACACGATGTACTAGAACACATCCCGATCGGGGTTGTCATTGGTTGTTTGTGCCGAAAACAATGCAGATTAGGCCAAGAACACAGCCAAAAGGCCAGCGGAGATTGGGTGGGTTTAAGACAATTCAGGCGGTTTGGGCGCGAAGCTCATAAGCGTCGGAAGCCAGACTGAGAGCCGACAAATCAAGTACTTCTACCTCTTTTCCATCCACCAGAATAATGCCCTGCTTTTGCAATCGGGTAAAAACCCGGGACACTGTCTCAACAGCCAATCCGAGGTAGTTGCCTATGTCGTTTCGGGACATAGCCAAACGGAAGCCTAACGGAGAGAGGCCTCGCCGGGTATGGCGATGAGAAATGCTCATCAACAAGGCAGCGATACGTTCTTCTGCACTTTTTTTGCTTAGCAACCTGATGAGCAGTTGGTCGGATTGAATTTCTCGACTCAATAGCTGAAAAAAATGGCGCTGTAACGTAGGCATTTTGGCGAAAAGTATTTCCAGTTTATCGAAGGGTATTTCACACACTGCAGCGGTTTCCAGTGCTTTGGCAAAGTTGGTGTGCCGATTCATACTGATGCCGTCGATGCCCAGCAATTCTCCCGGCAAATAAAACCCAGTTACCTGCTCTTCGCCATTTTCCGACACTGCATAGGTTTTTAGCGTCCCGCTACGCACTGCAAAAATGGAGTGAAACGGATCACTTGCGCGAAACAAGTACTCTTCTTTGCGCAGAGGCCGGCTGCGTTTAATGATACTGTCCAGTTCCACTAATTGCACTGCGTTCACGGCCACCGGCAAGCATATCGGGTTCAAGCTACAATCTTTACATGAAATATCAATAGCGCGAATGGATAAGCGATTGACAGGCTGATTATCGGTGGGCATGGCGTTGTGCTTCCAAATTCGAAGTTGGCTACCGGGCAATACTTGCAATTGACTGCCGTGATATTAACACGTAAAGGCGTGTTTGGAGAACCATACCCCACTCCTTTGGCATCACTCCTGTGTGACGCTTGCATCGAATTTTGCAAGTATCGTGTCGAGTTTTGTGATTCCCGAGGAAAAGTCGAAATTGGCGATTGAGTCTACTAAAGATACGACTTCGACTTCCCCTGCCAAGGCCAGCAGACTGTGCGTCAATAAATGGATAGCGTCCGCATCCTGGACCTCGTGGCGTTGAAGGCTTTCGCGTAACTGCCGCAACTGCAATAACAATTGACTCACCGGCACTTGCGGGACGGTGTTCTGAATATCCGGTTCAACCGTGTAAGCATATTGCTGTATGGCTTTTTCACCCGACAGGACTTCGAGCAAAGCGTCGTCCAGTTTCAACAATTGGCCAACAATTTCGGTTTGACTCTGGCCATTGCAAAGGCCGTGGATTAGCTTAGCGATACCAGCAACCCGGGTTAATCCCAAGTTAGCGGCGACGCCAATCAATTTATGACACGCCTGACTCAGCGCCTTCCATTGCTGTTCTTCTGCGAGCGCCCTGAACTCAAGAGAAGACTTTCCAAAACGAACGCAGAATTCATCTACAAGTACGGCGTATCGCCGCCAACTGCCCCGGGTTCTGCTGAGCGCATTGTGCAGATCATACCCCGGTAGCTCCCCGATATCCTGAAGTGAAGATGAGCCACCAAAAGTGAGTAACCTCCGGGACCAATCATTGAATTCCTGTGGTAAATGAGCAGCAATTTCACTGATCAAAAGATCCGGATCGAACGGCTTTGCAACCAAACCATTCATTCCGGTAGCGTAAACCTGCTCTCTTTGTTGCGGTGTCGTATTTGCGGTTAACGCGAGTACCGGCAATGCATCTTTAGGCCAACGTTCACGTAATTTACTGCAACATTCTATACCGTCCATAACCGGCATTTGCACGTCCATCAACACCAGGTCGTACTGCCGAGCGTATAGATCACTGAGCGCTTCCTCCCCGTTCCCCGCCATATCCACTTCCAGCCCGACTGCCAGTAAGTTTTCCTTTACCAGAATTTGATTGATCTCGTTATCTTCCACCAGCAATATTCGAGGTTTACGGGATAACGGCGCGTCCGGTTGTTGATTCGGCTTAACAACAAACTTCTGTTCCCCAATACGGGTCTGGCTGCTTTCGGTGCGCTGGAGACGTGCTTCCATAACACCTTCAAGCAGTTCGATCAGCTGTGACGCGCGTATCGGTTTTGAAAGGAAACCATCTGGCCTATAACTGTTTTCAGTCAAAATTTCATCCTGATCAAAAGCGGTGACCATAACAATGGAAGGCACCAATAACTGAGGTTTGGGAGGGAGTGCGAATATTTTCGGATGCTGCTGAAGGATCTGGACAGCAGTTTCGATGCCATTCATATCAGGCAACTCCCAATCCATTAATACAATCTGTATCTGGTGCTGGTATTGCTGCGCTAAAGCAATCGCTTCGGCTCCGGTGTGCGCTATTAATACATTGCAATTATGCTTACGCAGTATCTTACTTTCAGTGAGACAACAGACCGGATTATCATCGACCAACAAAACACACGTATCTTTCAATAGCGATGGTTTACGCATAAGCTGGGGGTCGACGCCGTCTGCTGCAGGCTTTTCTTCCCCCAAACCCAGCGGAAGTTCAAAATGAAATGTGCTGCCCCGCCCAGGCTCACTGTCGGCCTTTAATTCACCGCCCATAGCGTTGACCAGCTGTCTGCAAATAGCCAAACCCAATCCGGTTCCACCAAACTGCCTGCTGACTGAAGCGTCTGCCTGAATGAAGGGACCGAATAGTCGCTTGCCATCATCAGGGCTAAAGCCGATCCCGGTGTCGGTGACCTTAAACTGCAACGCCACCGCAGTATCGGAACGGGATTTCAGCTTAACCCGCACCTGGACTCCACCTTCAAGGGTAAATTTGATGGCGTTGTCACACAGGTTGAGAAGCACCTGCTGCAACCGCAAAGGATCACCTATTAATGAAAAGGGTACGTCCACATCTTCGATAATAAAATCCAGATTCTTTGACTGGGCTTTTAAAGCCACCACCGCAGCCAGCTGCTCAAGCAACTCATTCAGGCTAAACGGAATGAGTTCCAATTCCAGCTTACCGGCCTCTATTTTTGAAAAATCCAGAATGTCGTTAATGATGCTCATCAATGATTGGGCTGCCGTGTCTACCGTCTCCAGAAAATAACGCTGACGGTCGGTTAGATTGGTCTTTAGCGTTAATTGTGTCATGCCGATGATTGCGTTCATCGGCGTTCTGATTTCATGACTCATATTAGCCAGAAATTCACTTTTTGCCTGATTCGCTGCTTCAGCCTGCTCACGGGAATATCGCTCAAATGCATGGGCCTGATAGGTAACGGTGACATCCATGGCTTCGACAATAATCCTGACCACTCTACCCGCCTCTACAACCGGGTTAAAAATTAATTCCATTTGCAATAAAGAGCCATCGGGACATTGGTGCTCGGCAGAAAAATGCGCAGAATGTCCTTTTAGCGCCTGCTTGGTGACCCGATGGAGTATGTCTCGCTGGCTTGGCGTGTGGCCCCACCAGGGTGATTGCCACAGCGCTACACCCATTACCTCTTCTCGGGATTGCGCGACCAGCTGATGTGCGGCGCGGTTACTGAATTGGATACACCCTTCGGTGTCAAGTTCGAGCACCACTTGCCAGGTGTCGTCCAAAATCCGCCTTTCAGGTGATTCGTCTTCTATTGAATGAATCACCACCAGACGTAGAAAGTGCGGCGAAGTTGCAACCTCTGTCAGGGACGCTTTAACGGAAATGGAACCCCCTTCCGGTGTCTTCAAACGAGAACAAAAAAATGGCGATGCTACTGCCGCTTCGCAATCAGGAAATAGCGACTGATAGCCAACACCCAAAAGCTGCGCTTTGGTCTCGATAGTGAGCAAGCGCAGAGCGGCTTCGTTACAATCCACTAATACACCGTGTTCAAAAATGAACCGGGCCTTGTCAGATTGTTCAAATATAAGTCGAAGTAAATCATCTCTCTTGTGGTGTTCTATTCCCATGAGCAATGATAGCCATTCCCTGAATTGTGACTTCCTTATCAATTAAGACTAGCAGTTGTATCGCGGTTTGGCTTGACTGCGGGGGGGCATTGTCTAAATTTAGAATTACAAGCTGCTTTGCAAACCACCTTAATGCCTAATCAGTACAAACAGTCTGTGCTCATTGTTGATGACGAGCCCCTAAATATCAGGGTGCTATCTCAAGCTTTAACGCCCTGGTATCGGGTGAAAGCAGCAACCAGCGGAGCCGAATCACTTACCGTTGCCACTAGCGATGATCGTCCGGATCTTATTTTGCTGGATATTTCCATGCCTGGCATGGATGGCTATGAAGTCTGCGCCAAGCTAAAATCCAACCCGCTCACTGAAGCCATTCCAGTCATATTCATTACCGCTAAAAATGCCACAGAAGATGAGGCCAAAGGCTTGGAACTCGGGGCTGTGGACTACATCACAAAACCTTTCAGCCTGCCGATTGTCATGGCCAGGATTCGCAACCAGTTATTGTTAAAAACAAAGACCGATATGCTGGAACAACTGGTGTCCATTGATAGCTTAACCGGGGTGTGTAATCGTCGGAGTTTTGACGAAATCCTGTTCCAGGAGTGGCGTCGGTGTGGTCGTACTGGCAGCCAGTTAACGATCATCATGATTGATATCGATCATTTTAAAAACCTCAATGACCAATTCGGACATGTCGCTGGAGACCAGTGTCTGAAGCAAGTGGCCTCGTCATTGAAAAACACCATGCGGCGCTCGTCAGATTCCATCGCCCGCTACGGCGGAGAAGAGTTTGCTTGTGTCGTTCCGGATGTGTCTCATGAAGAGGCAACGGAATTAGCCAATAACCTGCGACAGAAAATAGAATCGCTCAAAATCCAGAACCCGATTCGGGATGACCCGCAAAATACGGTGACGATTAGCCTGGGCGTTGCTACCACATCGCCGAACAGAAGCTTCACCGCAGCCGATATACTTAAAAAGGCCGATGAGGCGTTATATCAGGCAAAAGAAAAGGGCCGCAATCGTGTGATTGCGACCCTTTTCCAAAATCCGGAAGCTATTAATTAAAACTTTGGCCCGGATAAATGACCGATCAATAATCAGGCCTCTTCTAGCGCCTGATCTTCTTTTTTTGGTGGTTCGGTTACAAGCAGCTGATTGCGTATTTCCGTTTCAATTGTCTCTGCAATTTCCGGATTATCCTCCAGAAATTTAGCGGCATTCGCTTTACCCTGACCGATCTTGTCACCCTGGTAGGAATACCAGGCACCTGATTTCACCACCAAGCCACATGCTACCCCCAGATCAAGCACTTCACCCATATGATAAATGCCGGAACCATAGAGAATCTGGAATTCGGTTTGTTTGAACGGAGGCGCCACTTTGTTCTTTACTACCTTGACCCGAGTCTCATTACCGACCACTTCGTCACCCTGTTTAACTGCACCGGTACGGCGAATATCCAACCGAACGGACGCGTAGAACTTCAACGCGTTGCCCCCGGTGGTGGTCTCCGGATTACCGAACATCACACCAATTTTCATCCGGATCTGATTAATGAAAATAACCAAGCAATTTGCTTGTTTCACACTACCGGTAATTTTACGTAACGCCTGGGACATCAAACGCGCCTGCAAGCCGACGTGGGCATCCCCCATCTCACCTTCGATTTCTGCTCTGGGCACCAGAGCTGCAACCGAATCCACAATTATCACGTCAACCGCATTGGAGCGCACCAACATATCCGTTATTTCCAGTGCCTGTTCCCCTGTATCGGGTTGCGACACCAACA
This sequence comes from Ketobacter sp. MCCC 1A13808, assembly GCF_009746715.1. Classification (NCBI taxonomy): domain Bacteria; kingdom Pseudomonadati; phylum Pseudomonadota; class Gammaproteobacteria; order Pseudomonadales; family Ketobacteraceae; genus Ketobacter; species Ketobacter nezhaii. Next base: position 88,004 of record NZ_VRKW01000005.1, on the reverse strand, counting down.
AATCATCAACGTTGACCCCAAGCTTACCGGCATAGAGCGGATCCAATGCATGCTCTGCATCCACGAACGCGCAGGTCAGGCCTTTCTTTTGAGCCTGAGCCACCAAGCTCAGCGTTAACGTTGTTTTACCGGACGATTCAGGACCGTAGATCTCAGCGATCCGCCCCTGAGGCATACCACCAATACCCAGCGCAATATCCAGACCCAAAGACCCGGTTGATATAGCGGGTATAGCCACATGAGCCTGATCACCCATGCGCATCACGGCGCCCTTTCCGAACTGGCGTTCAATCTGGGATAAAGCGGCGCTCAACGCCTTCTTTTTGTTGTCGTCCATTAATCACTCCTCACGCTGAATTTGCTGTATTATCGACTACCCAATCAATTACTGTATATTTAAACAGTATTATTGTGATCCATCAAGTAAGTCCGGCAATTCTTTTGTCTTTTCCTGCTCTGCCTTGCCAAGCGCAGGGCATTTCCGCAAGCGAACCAACAGTCCCTGCAACGCCAGCGTGACAGCCGCAGCACGCACATCACGCCGCTCACCGGGCAGCATAGCCAACGAGCTGTCCACCACTCCCTCGATGTTCCAGGCCAGCCAGACCGTGCCGACCGGCTTCTCGTCGGTGCCCCCGGTTGGGCCAGCAATACCGCTGATGGCGACTGAAAACTGCGCTTTGGATTTCTTAAGCGCACCCACGGCCATTTCCTCTACGGCTTTTTGACTCACGGCCCCCTGCTGATTCAAAGTGCGTAGCTTCACGCCCAGCATTTGCTTTTTGGAATCGTTGCTGTAAGTCACAAACCCACGATCGAACCATTCTGAGCTGCCCGCCACCTGGGTAATAGCCTCGGCCACCCAACCTCCGGTGCAGGATTCCGCGGTCGCAATTTTTTTATTTTTATCCGCTAACAAGAGTCCCAATTGGGAAGCCAATGCTTCTATCAGTAAGACCTGATCCGAGTACAACAACATAGATAATTTCTGCGCATCCAAAAAAGTGTTGAGGATTTTACCTGTAACGGCGCTCCGGCACTACGACAACAGCGCCAAAATTACTTAGGGTTAATCTGTGGCATTACTTCCGATGGCTTAGAGAGGCTTCCAAAGAAACCGATTCAAGTTACAATGCGACCCAGATATTCATCGCTGAGCCTGCCAACAAGAAAACTGAGATAAGATGTCCACAGCCGAACAATCTTTAAGCAATCACACCCCCATGATGCAGCAATATTTACGCATCAAATCGGAACATCCCGATGAATTGGTTTTCTACCGCATGGGCGATTTTTACGAGCTTTTCTTTGATGACGCCAAAAAGGCCTCCGAGCTACTGGAAATCACCCTGACTCAACGAGGCCAATCCGCCGGCAGCCCCATTCCCATGGCGGGGATTCCATACCACGCGGCTGAGAGCTACCTGGCTAAACTGGTCAAACAGGGGGAGTCTGTTGCCGTTGCCGAGCAGATAGGCGACCCAGCCGCCAGCAAGGGGCCGGTGGAGCGTAAAGTCGTGCGCATCGTGACCCCGGGTACGGTCAGCGATGAAGCCCTGCTGGATGAACATCAGGACAACCTGCTGTGTGCTGTTAGCCAACACATGGACAATTTCGGCATTGCACATCTGGATATCAGCAGCGGACGCTATTTTGTCAGCGAGGTACAGGGCGACGCTGCGCTGCTGGCAGAAATTGCCCGCCTGGATCCCGCAGAGCTGTTGATTACAGAAGATACCCATGTAGCTAAACTGCTTTCGAATCGCCAAGGCGTGCGTCTTCGTGCGGTATGGGAATTCGATTTTGAATCCGCAGAGCGCGCACTGGTACAACAATTCAATACTCAGGATCTGGCCGGATTCGGCTGTGAGAAATTGGAGCTGGCGGTATCGGCTGCAGGCTGCCTGCTGCAATACGCAAAAGAAACACAGCGTGCTGCCCTGCCCCACATACGCAGCCTCGCAGTGGAGTCCCAGAGTGATTGTGTGGTGCTTGACAGCTCAACCCGGCGCAATCTGGAGTTAACCGAAAACGTCCATGGCGGCGACAAATACACCCTGGCCTGGGTCCTGGACCGCACCAAAACAGCAATGGGCGGGCGCATGCTGCGGCGCTGGCTGCGCCGGCCAATTCGTGACAAAAACCACATCACCCGGCGCCAGGATAGTATTAGCGCTCTGCTGAATGACTACCAATACGAACCCATACAGGCCATTTTGAAACAGATAGGCGACATAGAGCGAATTCTGGCCCGTATCGCACTCAAATCAGCCCGCCCGAGGGATATGTCGCGGTTACGGGATGCGCTCAACATACTGCCGCAGCTACACGAAGCGCTCACAGCAATGGATGCGCCCATCATCGCGCAGCTGAGCAAGACCATTTCCTGCTACCCCGAATTAGCCGGGCTATTGACCTCAGCGCTAATCGAAACACCCCCGGTGTTGATCCGCGATGGAGGTGTGATTGCTGAAGGGTTTGACGCTGAGCTGGATGAACTGCGTGCTATCAGCGAAAATGCCGGCCAGTTTTTGGTGGACCTGGAAGAGCAGGAGCGAGCGCGCACCGGATTAAGCACGCTAAAAGTCGGTTACAACCGGGTTCACGGTTACTTTATTGAAATCAGTAAATCCCAGTCCAAGCAAGCGCCGCAAGAATACATCCGCCGCCAGACGCTGAAGAACGCCGAGCGCTATATCACCCCGGAATTGAAAGCATTCGAAGACAAAGCGCTGAGCGCAAAAAGCCGTTCTCTGTCGCGTGAAAAAGCACTTTTCGAATCCTTGCTTGAACGCTTCTCTGAACCTCTTTTTGATTTGCAAACGAGCTTTACCGCTATCGCCGAACTGGATGTACTGGCTTGTTTGGCAGAACGAGCCGATACGCTAGCCTTGTCCCGTCCGGTGCTTGCAGAAGAAACCGGACTGCATATCGAAGCTGGCCGCCATCTGGTAGTAGAGCAAGTAATGAATGAGGCCTTTATACCCAACGATTTAAGGCTGGACAGCCACCGCAGGATGCTGGTTATCACTGGCCCCAACATGGGTGGTAAATCAACATTCATGCGCCAGACCGCCTTGATCGCAATATTGGCACACATCGGCAGTTTTGTGCCGGCAGAAAAGGCTCGTATTGGCTCCATCGACCGTATTTTTACCCGCATCGGTTCTTCTGACGATCTGGCCAGCGGCCGCTCGACATTCATGGTCGAAATGACCGAAACAGCGAGTATTTTACACAACGCGACGCGACAAAGCCTGGTTATCATGGACGAAATTGGGCGCGGCACCAGCACTTTTGATGGACTATCCCTGGCCTGGGCCTGCGCAAATTACCTGTCGGTAAAAATCCAGGCTTTAACGCTATTCGCCACCCACTACTTTGAGCTGACCCAACTTCCCGACCAGGTTCCCAATGTGGTTAATGTCCACCTGGCAGCCAAGGAGCAAGGCGATACCATATTGTTTCTGCACAAAGTTCTGGAAGGGCCTGCGAACCAAAGCTACGGTTTACAGGTTGCCAAGCTGGCCGGTGTTCCTGCGGCCGTGATTGAGAACGCCAAACGCAAACTATCTCAACTTGAAAAACAGGATTTAAATAATCAGGTGCTCGCCACCGCCAATCAGCCGTTACAATCGGATTTGTTTGCCGAACCACCCTCCCCACACCCGGTGGTGGAAACCCTTTGCAAACTCGACCCTGACTGTATCAATGCGCGGCAAGCACTTGATTTGATTTACAAATTGAAAGAGATGACTGAAAAGCCATAAAATGAAGCAGCGCACCTATCAAGGGCGACCGGTAAAGTTGTTTGGAAAAGTTGCTTGGATTGGTCAGAGGGATTAGACTCCCCCCGCATTTATTATTGTAGAGGGCACGTATAAATGACATTTGTTGTTACTGATAACTGCATCAAGTGCAAGTACACAGACTGTGTTGAAGTTTGTCCCGTAGACTGCTTCTACGAAGGTCCCAATTTCCTGGTCATACATCCGGATGAATGCATCGATTGCGCGTTATGTGAGCCTGAGTGCCCGGCCAATGCCATCTATTCGGAAGACGAAGTGCCCGCAGATCAACAGAATTTTCTGGAACTTAACGCTGAGCTCTCCGAAGTCTGGCCTAACATCACTGAGAAGAAAGATGCTTTGCCTGATGCAGATGACTGGGATGGTGTCGAAGGAAAGATCGAACAGTTAGAGCGTTAAATTCGTATTTCAAGCACTAAAAAAGCCGCTTTTGCGGCTTTTTTTCCGTCCGTTTGTGCCAACTTCGCCAAATACGTCATTGCGACGCGAAAAAGAACGGACTGCAAAATAAAAGAAGGGCGGTTTTTACACCGCCCCACCTCGCTTGGATTTCCTTATCCAGACGCATCCTGCGTTCATCCCTGATCGACTGTCCTTAGCCAATTCCCTTTCCCAGCGTCCTGCTGTAAGAAACATATTACCCCATACAATCTGCAACCAAACAGGTACAATTAGTCACATAACTGGACTGATTGTCCTACCAGAAAATAATCTTTTTGATAATCAGCGAGTTAAACAAGCAAAAGAAAGTTTTGGACTTAAATCTCACCCAAGAAAATTAATATTCTTACAATCATGTAAGATATGTCCTACACAAGATGCAGATAATAGCCTATTATTCATTTAACGAGAGGGGGCATGCAAGACCTGATCGGATGACCATTAAGAATTCTGTTTTCTAGATATCTGTCTAGAAAAAAAGAAGGGCGGTTCAACCGCCCACCTCGCTTTTCTATCTAATCCCTGATGCAAAACATCCTTTAAATACATCCTTGATGTGCATCCTGCACGCCTGCGTTCCGTAGCATGACTCCTTGGCAATCCCTTCGCCCATGTCCTTATAAACAATCCGTCGATTAGTCCCTGGGCTTCCGGTGCCACAACCCTTCCTGGGTCCTGTTCCCTAGTTTACATCCGGTAAACTTCATCCTGTCTCTTCGCTTCCTGTGAAGAGTATGTATCCTTACATGCGACTAATTCTATCGAAAATAATGTTCGGCTCAATCAGCTAAAAAACGGTAATTGTGCGCACAAATCGGACCAAGCAATTTTTTCTAGTATTATCAGATAGATAAATCGTGCATTAAATTTACATTACACGCCATATGCCCAACAACGCACACCAATGTGAGACATGTCTTACATGCAGGCGGGACATTATCTCAACCCTTCCCAAATCGGCCATAAAAAAACGCACCCGAAAGTGCGTTCTTTTAACAAAACGAGAGGCTTAACTTATCCACCCCGAGGGGTTATCAGGCTCCGAAAATGGATTCGCCTGTTAAACCCTGCTTCTCGAGCAAATCCCGAAGCCGTTTCAGTGCTTCCACCTGAATCTGCCTGACCCGCTCACGAGTCAGGCCGATTTCCAGCCCGACTTCTTCCAGCGTACTCATTTCATATCCGCGCAAACCGAACCTGCGGGCGATGACTTCGCGTTGTTTGGTTGGCAACTGATCCAGCCAGTAATCAATGCTAAAGCGAAGATCTGCATCCTGCAGCAGCTCGGCGGGATCTGACACGGTGGTATCAGCGATGGTATCCAGCAATGACTTATCCGAATCATGAGCCATCGGCGTGTCGACCGAAGACACCCGCTCATTGAGGCCAAGCATTCTTTTAACATCTTCCAGGGGCCGATCCAGTAACTCTGCAATCTCCTCAGGACTGGGCTCATGATCAAGCTTCTGAGTCAGTTCACGGGCTGCACGGAGGTATATGTTAAGCTCTTTCACTACATGAATCGGTAACCGGATAGTGCGGGTCTGATTCATTATGGCCCGTTCAATAGTTTGTCTAATCCACCAGGTGGCATAAGTTGAAAAACGGAAGCCCCGCTCAGGGTCAAATTTTTCGACCGCCCGAATCAGTCCCAGGTTGCCCTCTTCTATCAGGTCCAGCAGCGACAAGCCACGATTGACATAGCGCCGGGCGATCTTGACGACTAACCGCAAGTTACTCTCGATCATGCGTTTGCGCGCATCTTCAAAGCCACGTAAAGCGCGACGGGCGTAATAAACTTCTTCCTCTGGGGTCAGTAGCGGCGAAAAACCAATCTCGTTGAGGTACAGCTGAGTTGCATCCAGCGTCTTCTGCATTCCCGGCTGAGCAACGAAGGAATCATCATCATAGTCGTCCGCACCACTCCGTTTGTCCCTTAACTCCGCTGCACGCTCTTCAAAGGCATCCTCAAGATCTGAATCTTCTTCGTACATTTCCGGATCCATATTCAGTTTTTTGTCCTGCTCTGCTTGAATCATTGCTCTTCTTCCCGCGCTCGTAATTGTTATCACCGTTCCATCGCGAACGGCCCCGTTATTATTTAAGACTTGATGGCATACTCACCTGTTGTCCCGCTCAACGTGATGGCAAGTACTGAAGTGGATTCACTGGTTTTCCATTACGACGAATCTCAAAATGTAATTTGTCGCGATTGGCCCCACTAGAACCTATTTCGGCAATTTTCTGCCCAGCTTTAGTCGTTTGTCCTTCTTTAACCAACAATCGACTATTGTGAGCGTACGCACTGAGGTAAACCTCGCTGTGCTTGATGATGATTAAGTTGCCATAGCCGATCAGCCCTGTTCCGCTATAAACCACTTTCCCATCCGCTGCCGAAAATACCGGTTCGCCACGTTTGCCCGCCAAATCGATCCCCTTGTTGACACGCTTCCCAAGCGAGAAGGTTTCTATTACGGGGCCCTTTGTCGGCCAACTCCAGGACATATCTACCTTTTTATGTCTTTGATTTGCAACTTTTTCTTGGACCGGTTTGGTATGGGTAACGGGTTTCTTATAACGAGATGACGATTTTCCTTTTGATCCCGCTGACGATTGGGTGGACTGACGGACCCCGCCAGGCACCTTATTTTCCAAGCTTAGAATCTGTCCAGGATAGATCCTGTAAGGTGCAGAGATGCCATTGGCACGGGCCAATTGTTCATGATCCCAATTGTAGCGCCAGGCAATTGCGTAGAGGGTTTCACCCGGCCTGACCTTGTGAGAGCCTTGTGTGATGGGGGCTGCAGGGCGATAAACATTTCTGATGGGTTCGTAACGGGTTGGTCCGCAAGATGTGACAGAGATCACAACCAGGAGATGTAAAATGTGTTTTCTAACGGTTAAAACCTTCCTCAGCACAAACGAACTCCAGCGTGTTCTTTATTTTCAGATCACAAAACACCCTAAACTAATTTAGAATTAATAATCATAACCTCCTTCGGCTTATGACCACATAATCTAACTGAAATTCGTGTTAATTCTCAAAAATAGTCTAAATAATGACCAGCTTTGCGTCATCTCTTTGACTCGGTGTTAAGACTTACTTCCCCCTAAACGCTCAACTACCAACACCAAAGCGATCGCTGCGGCCATTAAAAACAAACTGTATACAAGGTGTGGATCCTGACCAGTAACCATCAAAAATTGATCCGGTAGTACATTAGCCTGATCCATGGGAACGGCTTCACCGTGACTGTTGATACGCGTGCTCAGGGTCTGTTTCCACGGCCAGACCTTATTCAGTGAACCGATCATAAATCCCGTCAGCAAAGCCAGGGTTAGGTTGTGAAATTGGGTCAGAAGCCAGGATAGCAAACGAGTAAACAGAAGCAGCCCGACCAGACAACCGCTGGCGAAAATACCCAGGCTCACCACATCCAGGGCTTTAACCGCTCCAATAATATGGGCGTACATGCCTAACAATAGCAGAATGAAACTCCCTGAAATCCCCGGCAAGACCATCGCGCAAATTGCGATCGAGCCCGATAAAAACAGCGTGATCGGATTAAGCGCTATTTCCGTGGGAGCAATAGTAGTAATGCCGAACGCCAATAACGCCCCTCCCGCCAGGGTGAGTACCTCTGGCACGCGCCATTCAGTAATATGCCGGCCCACGTGAACGGCTGATATCAGGATCAGACCGAAGAAAAAAGACCACAACAACACGGCCTGCTCGGTCAACAGGTAAGAAATCAGTTTCGAGAGGGTGAACACACTGGTCAGAATGCCGGCCATCAGCACAAACAAGAAGTTTCCGTTAAAGGAGTGCCAGGCGGCTACCGGCCCGTCCCTGAACAATGTCTGCACGGTTTTCGGACCAATCGCTCCGATACTCCCCACCAGCGTTTGGTATATGCCAGTGATAAAAGCGATTGTGCCGCCGGACACGCCGGGCACGATATCCGCAGCACCCATTGCGACTCCCTTTAGGTACAATAAAAACAGCTCGCGTTTTGAAGGTTTTTCCATGTTATCAACTTCTCTTAACTGCGCTTATATGCGCTGTATCACTGCGATGGATTAACAGGAAGGCGCGACAAGATGCTCACGCCTGATCCGAATGGGAATTTGAGGTCGTTAGATTAACGCAAACCTGAACGGAAAGGCACGAAGCGTACGTCTTCTATGAATTCACGATGATATCCCTGCTCTGAACGGGTGATGCGATAGAGCTTTTGCTGATCTTCACCAATGGGTATGATCAGCCGTCCACCCACGGCCAGTTGCTCCAGTAGTTCTTGCGGTACTTCTGCCGGTGCCGCAGCGGCCAGAATACCATCGAAGGGGGCTTTTTCCTGCAGGCCCACATTACCGTCCGCATAGCGAAACACCACGTTGTTCATGCGTAACGCTCGTAAGCGTTGACGTGCTTTTTCCTGCAACGCTTTTATACGTTCCAGAGAATAAATTTCACTGGCAAATGCCGAGAGTACCGCGGTTTGATAACCAGACCCGGTGCCGATTTCGAGAACCTTATTCAGCGGCCCGCCCTGCAGCAGTAATTCCGTCATTCGGGCAACGATATAGGGCTGCGATATGGTTTGGTTGTGGCCGATAGGTAATGCCGTGTCTTCATAAGCACGGTGCGCTAATGCTTCGTCTACAAACAGGTGTCTGGGAATGCTGCGGATTGCGTCTAAAACAGCAAAATTTGTTATACCTTGATCCTGCAAACGCGCTATTAAACGCTCCCGCGTTCGCTGAGAGGTCATGCCGATTCCAGCCACCCCCGCACTTAAAGAAAATGAGTCGTTCAATCGAGAATCCTCGTCCTGCCCCACAGGGGAAAGCTCCCCCCAGGAATGGGCTCTTTTTATTGGTTGCCTGTGATCAGCACATCGGTATTAATCCGCTTTTTAGAGGCAACCGTTATTTAAAATTCATTCTAAAAGAAGGTTAGCAAAACAGCGAGAAGTTTGCAGAGACTTTACAGGGCAAATGGTTTCTATATTTGTTCCTGCTGACCTGAGCGATCATTTAATAGCACCAGCTCCCTGAGCACGCTGGTCGCATAAGCGCCCTTTTGCAGATTGAACTGTATTTGCAGTGCGTTCGCGTCCCCATTCCACCGCAATTGTTGTGCTTTCAGTCGCAGCGGTCGGGGCTCAGCTTCCATTCTCGCTTGGTTGAACAAGAGTAACATCTGATCCGGGATCGTACCGGCCTGATCGCAACCGGCCAGATAGGCTGACAGGTGTATATCGTCAGACAGGAAGCGCTGCTGTAACTGGTCATCCCACTGCGGTTCGGTAAAAAAGCTCTGGGTGCCGTTCAATTGGATCAAATCCTGATCCTGCCATTGATTCCAGGTGCCGTTAGCGACACGATCGGCTAACACTCCGTTAAACAGCCAGCCACGGAGCGTCGACAACACACGGCTCCTGAGCAAGCGGTCTGCTGGTAATTTACCCTGTTCGACCCACTGCAAGGCTTCTTCGATATTCGCCCCACCATGCCCAAAGCGCTGAGCACCGAAATAGTTGGGCACACCCAGATTTTTCAACTCGGGCAAGCGTGAATTCAGGCGCTCGATCTGGCTCAGGTTACGCAGAACAATATGAAAACGGTTGTATTTATGGGTGCCAATGCGCAGCTTTTTATTGTGTCTTTGCCAACGCAACACATTAAAGCCCTGTTGCGCCAGCTCATCCGCATCGGGTTCGATAGCCTTCCCCGGCAGATGAATGGAAAACCATTGACTGGTTAGCCCGCGCCGGTCCTTCATTCCCGAATAACTGACCGCTTGCTTGGCCACATTAAAATGACGAGCCAGGCAGCGCTGGGTATGGCGGGTGTTATGAGCATCGGTTTGCACCAGTAGAAACAAATGCTCCCCTTCTCCACCCGGCTCAAAACCGAGCACTTCTTCCACCACAAAGTCCTCCGGCCGGGTTTTAAAATCCGCACGCGCAAGGGGTTCACCGTGGGCGTAAGGTGCGGACTCAAATCCATAGGCGGGCAAAGCCTGGTGCATCACTGTCATCGGTGCTCCGCCATTAGCAATGCCACCGCATGCACGGCAATGCCTTCTTTGCGGCCGGCGAAACCCAGCTGTTCTGTCGTGGTGGCTTTTACATTAACCGCGTTAATCGCCAATTCCAGATCAGCCGCAATATTCTGCTTCATGCTCTCTATATGCGGGGCCATCTTAGGAGCTTGAGCGACGATAGTGACATCCACATTACCCACCCGATAACCCTCCTTCTGAACCAGTTTCAGTACATGACGAAGAAGTATGCGGCTGTCCGCACCCTTATACCGAGCATCCGTATCAGGAAAGTGACGGCCAATATCCCCCAAAGCCGCTGCGCCCAATAAAGCGTCCGCCAATGCGTGCAAAGCAACATCGCCGTCTGAATGCGCCACAAAACCCTGCTGATAAGGGATTTTCACGCCGCCCAATACCAGATGATCGCCGTCTCCGAAGCGATGTACGTCGTATCCGTGTCCAATTCGAAACATGTTGTACCTGTCTATTTCCAGCAACCAGCGGGGTTAATTTACGGGGCAGTTTGCTGTTGTGCAAACAATTCAGCCAACGGCAAGTCTTGCGGGTGGGTAATTTTGATATTGTCATTGTGGCCTTCAACCAAGAGCGGGTGATATCCGACCCGCTCCATGGCTTGAGCCTCGTCGGTCACCACGACATCATCCGCCAAGGCTGACGTCAGCGCAGATGTTAAAGCGCCCAAACGAAACATCTGTGGTGTCAGTGCGTGCCACAACTGGTTGCGGTCCACGGTGTCCACAATTTCATTAACCCGGTTCGCTCGCTTCATCGTATCGCGAACCGGGTTACCCAGAATCCCGCCAACGCTATCAAACTGAATTACTTGTTCGATGAGCTTCTGAATGTCCGCTGCGCGCACACAGGGACGGGCCACATCATGCACCAAAACCCAGTCCTGATCTGAACCCAAATTAGACAAATAACGCAAACCATTAAGCACGGAATGGCAACGCTCGGCTCCTCCGATCACGGATTTCACTTTGCAATTACGAGCGACCGGGAGCTTTTTGAAAAAAGCATCTTCGGTGCTGATAGCAACGACGACTTGCTGAATTCCCTGTACTTCAAGCAAACGCTGCAGGGTTGATTCGAATACGGTCATGCCATGGAAGGGCAAATACTGCTTTGGTTTCGATGCGCCAAAACGCTTGCCCACCCCCGCCGCCGGGACGACGCACCAAATCACTGGAGATGTACTCATAGATTATTGCTGCTGTTGGCCGTCAATGATAAGAAAAAAAGTTTCGTCCTCTTTTACCATACCCAGCTGGGTTCGCGCTCGCTCTTCCACTGCATCAAGTCCTTCCTTGAGGTTTTTTACTTCCGCCTGCAAACGCTTATTGCGTTCAGAGACGATGTGGTTTTCCTGTTCCTGCCGCTCAGTTTCGCCACTCAGGCGCCACACGTCTGCCAGACTGCCTTCACCAATCCACAGGCGCAGTTGTAGCAGAAAAAACATCAGGATCAGGATCCAGAATAGGACCCGGGGCAAGGTGATCCATTGCTGTTGGGGTTGATCGGTCATAACCACTGCTGTAACGGGATGTATTGGTGATTTAAGAATGGGGGCAATTATGACAGGCGTCAAGCCCGCGAGTCCCGTAACGGTTTAGCTGAAATCCGTTACGGGGAGGCGGATTCTACTACTACTTCAGAGCTGTGAACTCTGCACGTCCTTTATAGGGCGCGATATCACCGATAATTTCTTCAATACGCAGTAGTTGATTGTATTTCGCTACCCGGTCAGAACGGCACAGTGAACCGGTCTTGATCTGGCCAGCCGCCGTGGCTACCGCCAGGTCAGCAATGGTAGCGTCTTCGGTTTCACCGGAGCGGTGAGAAATGACCGCGGTGTAACCTGCATCTTTTGCCATTTTAATGGCGGCCAGAGTTTCACTCAGACTGCCAATCTGATTGAACTTGATCAGGATGCTGTTAGCAATTTTTTTATCGATACCCTGCTGCAGGATTTGGGTATTGGTTACGAACAAGTCATCGCCGACCAACTGGACTTTGTCACCCAGCTTTTCGGTCAGGACTTTCCATCCATCCCAATCGCTTTCGTCCAGGCCGTCTTCAATAGAAGCGATCGGATAACGGCTGCACAAGTCTGCCAGATAATCTGCAAAACCTTCCGAATCCAGTACTTTGTTATCCCCTGCCAGGACGTATTTGCCATCCTTATAAAATTCGGACGCAGCGCAGTCCAACGCCAGGGTTATGTCTTTTCCTAACTCGTAGCCGGCTTTTTCTACCGCTTCCACAATGACCGTCAATGCTTCTTCATTGGATGCCAGATCCGGTGCAAAACCACCCTCATCGCCAACCGCCGTACTCAGGCCACGAGCCTGCAATACACTTTTTAATGAATGAAAGATTTCGGCACCATACCGCAGAGCTTCAGCAAAATTCGGTGCACCCACCGGCTGAATCATAAATTCCTGGATGTCTACGTTGTTATCGGCATGCTCGCCGCCGTTGATGATATTCATCATCGGCACCGGCATGCTGTAGGGTCCGGCTTTGCCATCGGCGATTTCACTGATGTGCTGAAATAATGGAACCTGTTTATAGACCGCTGCCGCCTTGGCATTGGCGAGCGATACCGCAAGAATGGCGTTGGCGCCGAATTTGGATTTGTTTTCAGTGCCATCCGCATCAATCATCAACTGATCAATTTTTTTCTGGTCCAGGGAGTCCTTACCTTTCAACAGCTCGGCGATATCTTGGTTTATCGCCTGAACCGCTTTTAATACGCCTTTGCCCAGGTAACGGGATTTATCTCCATCCCGTAGTTCCAATGCTTCACGGGAACCGGTAGAGGCACCGGACGGTGCACAAGCTGTACCTGCTGCCCCGGATTCAAGAATGACGTCGGCTTCTACCGTGGGATTACCACGAGAATCAAGAACTTCGCGAGCGCGGATTTGAAGGATCTTAGACATTGTAAGGATGTCTCCTGTTATGAGTTAAAACGGTTAATGACAAATGTGTCTTTAATTCAGAATATTGACGCGGCTTGCGGATTATTCTGTATCCAGCGCCGCGAAACCTTTCACTAATTCATCGATGGCTTTGACTTGTGTCAGAAACGGCTCCAGCATGTCGAGCCGGAGGGCGCAAGGACCATCGCAGCGGGCTTTATCCGGATCAGGATGCGCCTCCAGAAACAGGCCAGCAATACGTTGAGTCATACCGGCCAACGCCAGCTCTGTGACCTGAGCGCGACGGCCCCCGGCTGCTTCCGCCAAGCCTCCGGGCATTTGCAGTGAATGAGTCACATCAAACAGTATCGGACTGCCGAATTCTTTCATGATGCCGAAGCCCAGCATATCGACAACCAGGTTGTTGTAACCAAAACTGGAACCCCGTTCACAGAGAATCACCTGATCATTGCCGGCTTCTTCGCATTTGCGAATGATATGTTTCATTTCGCGCGGAGCCAGGAACTGCGCCTTTTTAACGTTGATGACGGCACCGGTTTTCGCCATGGCAACCACCAGATCCGTTTGCCGGGACAAAAATGCAGGCAACTGAATAATATCGCAGACCTCCGCTACCGGCTGCGCTTGCTCCGGTTCGTGCACATCGGTAATTAACGGCACGTTAAAGGTACTTTTTATTTCCTGGAATATTTTCAGGCCCTCGTCCAGGCCCGGCCCACGGAACGAACTCACCGATGACCGGTTGGCTTTGTCGAACGACGCTTTAAACACGTAAGGAATACCGAGTTTTTCGGTAACCGTGACGTATTTTTCTGCCACTGTCATGGCCATGTCCCGGGATTCCAGAACATTCATTCCGCCAAACAAAACAAACGGCAGGTCATTTCCTATTTTCAGGATTTTGCCGTCAGGGGTGGCAAGCTCTATCACTTTCTGGTCTGTTTTTGTCATAGGGTTCGTCCATTTACTCTTTACTGTTTAGCTTGCTGTCTTTAAATGCTTTTGCCGCTTTGATGTAGCCTGTAAATAAAGGGTGGCCATCCCTTGGCGTTGAAGTGAATTCCGGGTGAAATTGACAGGCAACAAACCACGGGTGGTCCGGAACTTCGATCATTTCCACCAATGAACCGTCCATCGAACGGCCTGCTACTTTGAGGCCGGCCTCTTCCAGTGCAGGCACAAACTTATTGTTCACCTCATAGCGGTGACGATGACGTTCAAACACGACGTCTTTACCATAGAGCTTGCGGCTCAGACTATCATCCACCAAACGGCATTCCTGCGCACCCAGACGCATGGTGCCCCCCAGATCCGATTCCAGATCCCGCTGCTGCAAGGAACCGTCTTCGTTACGCCACTCTGTAATGAGACCCACGACCGGATTCGGCGTGCCTTCATCAAACTCCGTACTGTGTGCTTCAGCTAATCCGGCCATATCACGGGCATATTCAATCACCGCCACCTGCATACCAAGACAGATACCCAAATAGGGCACATGGTGTTCACGAGCGTAGCGCACTGCAGCGATTTTGCCTTCGGTGCCGCGCTTGCCGAATCCGCCAGGAACCAAAATCGCATCGTATTTTTTCAGCGCGTCGATACCGTCACGCTCGAGATCTTCCGAGTCTACATACTCAATATTAACTTTAGTGCGGGTGCGAATACCGGCGTGCAACAATGATTCATTGAGCGATTTATAGGCATCAGCCAAATCCGTATATTTGCCCACCATGGCCAGGGTGATGTCGTGCTGCGGGTTCAACTGCGCATCCACTACTGCTGTCCATTCACTTAAGTCCGCCGGACCGCATTCCAATGCCAGCTTTTCGACCACAAAATCATCCAGTCCCTGGGCATGCAGCACCGATGGAATTTTGTATATCGTATTCACATCCTGCAGCCCGATACAGGCCCGCCGCTCAACGTTGGTAAACAGCGCAATTTTAGCCAGAGAGGATTCAGGAATTTTATGGTCGGAACGGCACAACAGAACATCCGGTTGCAAGCCGATCGAACGCAGCTCTTTAACCGAGTGCTGAGTGGGTTTGGTTTTGGTCTCTCCGGCAGTGCTGATATAGGGCACCAGGGTCAGGTGAATAAAGACCGAATTGTTAGAGCCCAATTCAACCCGCAGTTGCCGCACTGCTTCCAGAAAGGGTTGCGATTCAATGTCTCCCACGGTGCCGCCGATTTCCACAAGCAGTACATCGACGCCCAGGTCGTTATTAATAATACGAGTTTTTATTTCATCGGTGATATGCGGGATGACCTGTACCGTCGCCCCCAGATAATCGCCCCGACGCTCCTTCTCGATGACATCCTGGTAGATGCGGCCGGAAGTAAAATTATTCTTACGGGTCATAGTGTTACGGATAAATCGTTCGTAATGACCCAAGTCCAGATCGGTTTCGGCGCCGTCTTCGGTAACGAACACCTCTCCATGCTGGTAGGGACTCATTGTGCCTGGATCCACGTTAATATAGGGGTCCAGCTTCATCATGGAAACCTTCAGACCACGCGCTTCAAGAATAGAAGCCAAAGAGGCTGCTGCAATTCCCTTACCCAGGGAAGAAACAACACCCCCCGTCACAAAAATATATTTTGTCATCGACTTACCAGTGAACGGAGAATGGAAAAAATGTATGCAGTGAGCGGGCTCAGACGAGCACGAATCACTTCGCTAAGAATGGACCGAAATTCTACCCGATTAAGGGGGCTGACTCAATCAGACTCAATCAATCACCGGTACGGGAATGCGCCAATGCCAGGTAACAACCACCCTATCCTGCTCCGATTCCGGTTCGAAGCCGTCACACACCAGCAGTCCAGGCAGCCCGGCAACCTGATCACCACAGTACAAAATCGGCCAATACGGTCGTAACCAGGGCGCTACTGTAAGAGCCTGGAACCAGTGTTTGAGCGGCTTGGTCAATTGCCCTGCGGGTTTTACCCGCTCCCCACCGGTTCTTAAACTTAACTGTAACGGGGCTGCCTGCAAACGGCGTAACGAAAACCCGGTTTCGAGCTGGCCGTCGGGGGCCCCGTGCTGGCTGGCTCCGGCCCCGTCAAACGGGGGATCAACCCGAAGAACACCTAATGAGGATGCCAATCCATCCAATGCCGCCACAGAGCCAAACCTGCCCAGCTCCGGCAGTGAGTCCGATTCCAGATGGGAGGGGGCCAAATACAAGTGCTGGCGAAAGCGCCTTATGCTAAGCGCCCCCCATTCCACCATGGGGCTGCCGTCGTCGGCAGCGGGCAGGACTTCACGAATCACCCGCAAAAGAAGGGTTTCCGAAGGCGCCAGCGCCCCCACTCTGACAAGCCAATAGCGCAATAGGTTTTTTTGCCGCGGCAACGCCAGCCCGGTTAGCTGCCCAATAGCCAAACCCTGATCCGCCCGCGGCGGTCCCATATCCAGTGCCGCCAACTGGTCCAACAACGCACTGGCTTCCTGATTCAGACGCGCACTGCGGGCGATGGTTTGGTTCAATTGCGGTTTGATTTTCCGCCACGCCGGCAATATCTGTCGACGTATATAGTTCCGTTCGATCTGGTCATTTTGATTGCTGGGATCCTCTACCCAGACCAGCTTCTGCTCCGCAGCGTAGTTTGCCAATTGCTCACGATCCTGCTCCAGCAAGGGTCTGAACACGCTCATGTTCAGTCGCTCAGTGACTGGCAGCATCGCCCCCAGCCCCAATGGACCACTGCCTCTGGCCAGACGTTGCAGCAACGTTTCGACCTGGTCGTCCCGGTGATGAGCCAGCATCAGGACAGCGCCAGTTCCTGCCTCCGAAACGTGCTTATTGAAACTCCGGTAGCGGGCGTCTCGGGCAGCTTGTTCCGGGCTGGATTGATGCAGGTCGATATCCACCGCTTCTACAATCAGAGGTACATCCCATTGTTGGCAGACCCGCTGGCAATGACGCTGCCAATCGCTGGCGTGGGATTGCAGCTGATGGTTAACGTGAATGGCTTGCAAGGCAACGTCGCCATGCTCGTTACGATCACGCCACCGGCAAAGCAAATGCAGCAGCACTGTAGAATCCATGCCGCCGCTAAAACCGATGAAAATGGTAGCAGGCTGCGGATGCGATTCCAGAGCCTGCCGGATTAGATGAATATCAATAGGCGCGTTAACCTCGTTTTCGCCGACGATAGAGGGCGATAACCACCACGATCAGCGTTAGGATAAAAGGTACAAGCGCAATATTGATCAATTTCAGTTTGAAGTCCAGGGCTTCGATATCTTTGTTCAGCTGATGCTGCACATCACGCAACTGCTTCCGAATACTGAGCTTTTTCTTGCGGAACTCTTCCAGCTGGTTTTCCACCTCCGGAGTCAGGGTAATCATTTCACCGTTCTCACCCTGTTGATTTTGCAGTGCAGTGAGTTGCTGCTCAATATTCTGCAGTTCCTGCTGCAATCCCTGTTCAACGCTCTGGAATTCCTCTTCGGCCGCCCGTCGCATCTCTTTTACCACGGTGAAGGGGCGGAAATAGCGTCCCTGACCGCGAATATCAATCAGGTCTGAACTTCCGGATAGCAGTTCCACGGTATTAAAGAAGAAATTGCCGTTATCCGCAAACGGGCTCGCAATTTGCTGGCCGAACATTTCCTGCACCTGAACCCATAAACGATCAGTAAGAACATCGGTATCGGCAACGATCACGACGTTAATCGGTTGGCCGGACTTCTGCAGGTATTCCTGTTTATTGTCCGTCACCGCTTTCACCGACTCCGCCTCCACCGGCTCTTCGGCGACATCATCGGCAATGTCTTCGGCGGCTTCGCTCCCTTGTTTGGTATCATCACCGCCTTCGCTGATTGGTACCCCCTCCGGAAACGCGGATTGGACCTCACCGGTGATTCTCACACCCATCGAGTAAACCTTGCCATCCGGGGTAAAGCCCTGCATCAACGTGAGCGGATCGTCCATTTGTACCAGCTTCGCAGCATCAATAGGCATCGCATGTTCCGAGCTGGTCATCAGGGGTTCGATTTTGGTGGTCACCCCCTCCAAGGTCGAAATGAAACCAGTGCTGGACATATGCAATGTTTCCAGCTGGCTGGTGGAGATACTATCACGCGCCAGGTTTTGGTCAGTGAGCTGTAAAATGCCCAGATGGCGAACAGGTTGACGATTCTGGCCACTGACCTGCAACGCCAACTGAGCATCGCCGATAAATTTACCCATATCGACGTTTACGCCCCAGGCATTGAACAACCGATTGAGATCTTGAGACGCCTTGTTCTCGCTCATGCGATCCAATTCAGCAAAAGGATCGACAAAAAATACCGCATGCCCCCCTCTCAATACATACTGGTCAATAGCAAACAGCGTCTCTTCACTGAGCTCTTTGGGATGGACTACCAGTAACAAGTTATAGTCTTGCACGGGGATTTCCTGCACGTCCTCAGCAACCGGCATCACCTCAAACAACTCTTTGAGTTGAGAGAAAGTAAACCAGGGTGCCGTAGGCTGGCGCGTCATCATTTCGAAGCCGCCATCGACCTGAAGCCCGGACAGCAAACCGATAACCGGTTTCTTCGTCTGACTGACCTGGTGGATCATCTTGGCAATATCGTATTCCAAAAACCGCTGACGCTCTGCCTGAAAGAAAGGGATCTGCAAAGTAGGACGTTCATTTTCTTCGGCAGTGGCACCTTCGGTTAATTCGCCGTATTGCGCCACTAAACCAAAGTAGACTGTATCCGAATTATTAATCGGAACCGCCTCCAAACCAAACGCGGCGGCGCGATCCTCATCCTCTGAAAAAGGCTCCGGATCAATCACCGTTAGCTTGATTTTTCCTTTCGAAGCCGACACGTATTCCTCAAGCAGTTCACGCACCTGTTTCGCGTAATTACGCAAACCCAGTGCTTCCCGCGTGGTGCTTTGTGAAAAGAAAAAATACAGCTCAAGGGGTTTATCCAGCTCGGAGACTATATTTTTACTGCCATCTGACAAGGTGTAGATTTGCCCTTCGGTCAGATCAACTCGGGCACCCTTAAAAATCCAATCCGTAAATAATGTGGAAAATAAAACAATCAACGCCAGGATCACCAACCCGGCACCTGAAAACCATTTGCTAATGTGCATCGTGGAGGCTCCTTAGTTAGCTTTCTTTATGTCAATCACGATTGCGGTTGCCATCAACCAGCCGCCCATCATGATGAGGAAATACAACAAATCCCTGATTTCTAGAACCCCTTTCGAAATGGAGTTGAAGTGAGACAGAAAGCTAAGTGCTGCGATGGATTCCAGCACCCAGGTGGCAAACCAGCCTGGCATCCAATCCATCACGATACTCATACCGCTCATCATCATAAAGAAGCAGACCACCACAGTAATAATAAAAGCGATAACCTGATTTTTAGTACAAGCAGAAATGCAGGAACCGACGGAAAGCAAGCTTCCGGCCATTAACCAGCTACCGATGTATCCACCAAGAATTACGCCGTTGTCCGGGTCTCCCAGGTAATTTACCGTTATCCAGATTGGAAACGTCAGTATTAACGCAATGCCGGTGAACACCCAGGCAGCCAGGAACTTACCCAGCACCATATCCGCAAGGCTCACCGGTAGCGTCATTAACAGCTCCAAAGTTCCGCTCTTCCGTTCTTCCGCCCACAACCGCATCGACAACGCAGGTACTAAAAACAGATACAACCAGGGGTGGTAATTAAAAAAGATTCTCAGATCTGCCTGCCCACTTTGAAAAAAATTGCCAAAGAAAAAAGCAAACGAACCCGCTGAAACCAGAAAAATCATAATAAACACATAGGCTAGCGGTGTAGCGAAGTAACTGGACAATTCCCGTCGGAATATGACACCTAATTGGTTCATCATGCGGCCCCCTGAGTAATGGTACGGAACACTTCATCCAGACGACCACGCTCCACATGCAGCTCGCGTACTTGCCATTGCTTTTGTTGTATTAGATCGTTAACGGCGTTAAACAAACCCGGTTTGTCATTAGGAAACACCACCAGGTTACCGCCATCGACTTCTACGCTACCCGCTTGCGGTAACCGGGCCAGCAACGATTCGGCACCCTCAGCGTCAGACAGACTCAAGGAGATAGCGCCATGATAGCGGGAACGGGCCTCAAGCTCGGCCGGTGTGCCGTCCGCCAGTATGCGCCCGCCCGAAATAATAATGGCCCGACTGCAGACAGCAGACACCTCTTCCAGAATATGCGTCGAGATAATGACAATCTTGTCTTTCGACAGATTTGCAATCAGTTCGCGCACTTCTTTTTTCTGGTTTGGATCCAGTCCGTCCGTAGGTTCATCCAGAATAAGAACTTTTGGATCGTGAATAATGGCCTGTGCCATCCCCACCCTGCGTTTGAACCCTTTGGATAAGGTGTCGATGGTTTGATCCATCACCCGATCCAGATGCAATTGCTGTTTCACCCGCTCTATTCGGCTTGCCAACTCTGCTCCCCGAAAACCCCGGATCTTGCCGATGAACTTCAGAAATTGAGCGGTGGTCATATCGCCGTAACTGGGGGCCCCTTCCGGCAAGTAACCGATGATCGCCTTGGTTTTGAGCGGGTTAACGCTGGCGTCATTTTCGAAAACCGTCACTTTGCCGGAGCTCGGCGCCATGAATCCGGTGATCATCTTCATGGTGGTGGACTTGCCGGCGCCGTTAGGGCCGAGAAAGCCCAGCACTTCTCCGGGAGCAACCCGGAAGGACAGGCCATCCACTGCCGTGAACTGGCCAAAAGATTTAGTCAGGTTGTCTATCTTTATCATGATTTTCCCTGTTTATTTTTAGTTCACACGAACCCTCGACACAGAGCCCTGGCGTGCGACCGCCGCGAACCCTGGCAGGCTCAGGGGTTTCATCGTAAAAATCGGGTGGTTGGACTACAGCTACTTAAAAAAGTTCTTAGCCCCTGATGGGTACGGATGCTACCACTGAATTCATCCCCTGTTACGGATTTATATGATAGATTTTTGCCTACACGCGGCATAGGGATTAGACTCTGCGAGTTCTGAATGGCTGCTTCCGAGCAGGCCCGGCGACTCAACATAAAGGTTTCACATGACACGATGGTTAGGATTGGATCTGCTGTTCGCATGGATTGTAAAGCAGTTTTTATATTTGATAGTGCGTACACGGGTTCAGCCAGACAATATTGAATCGCTGAATATTGATGCCGAAAAGCCGGTTTGCTATGTACTGAAGAGCGAATCCTTGTCTGATTATTTGGTCATGGACCGGGAATGTATAGCACAGGGTTTGCCTGCCCCCTCCAGCGGACTGCAGGTGGGCGGCTTTCAACATAAGCGAGCGGCGCTTTATCTTAGTGGTCAGGGCTGGGTCTGGCAGCGCAAGGAGATGATTCAGTCGCAACCCAAAAAGCTGGTCAACATGATCAAGGCCATGGAACTCGACCCCACCCTGGATGTGCAATTAGTGCCGGTGTCGTTGTTTTGGGGGCAAGCACCGGCGCGTGAAAATTCTGTATTTAAAATCCTGTTTTCGGACAACTGGCGTGTGCCCGGTTTATTCCGCAAATTGCTGATGATTATGATTCAGGGACGCAACACGGTCGTGCATTTTGACGAGCCGGTGTCGCTACGTACCGCCATGCAGGAAGGCCTGAGCCAGGAACGCACCGTGCGCAAACTGAGCCGCGTTTTCCGCACTCATTTCCGCCGCTTGCGCGAGGCCGTTATCGGCCCGGATCTTTCTCACCGGCGCATTCTGGTAAACGCACTATTGGGTATGCCTAACGTGGTGGCTGCAATTGAAGCCGAAGCGTCGCGTTCCGGGAAAAAGAACATTAAAAAAGCCCAGGCTACAGCGCGCAGTTACGCCGAAGAAATTGCCGCAGACTATTCGCACGCGGTGATTCGTATTTATTACCTGGTGTTAACCTGGTTGTGGAATAAATTATACAACGGTGTTTCTGTTACCGGTATTGATCGTCTCAAAAAGGTCGCCACCAATAATGAAGTTATCTACGTGCCCTGCCACAGGAGCCATATTGACTATTTGCTGATGTCCTACCTCCTGTTTCGCAACCGCATGGTGCCACCGCACATAGCGGCCGGTGTGAATCTGAACATGCCGGTAGTGGGTCCCATTCTGCGTCGGGGTGGAGCCTTTTTTCTACGCCGTAGTTTCAAAGGCAACCGGCTTTACACGGCCGTATTCAATGAATACCTGAATATGACATTTGATCGTGGGTTTTCTGTAGAATACTTTATAGAAGGCGGACGCAGCCGCACTGGGCGGCTGCTAGCGCCAAGACCGGGCATGCTTTCCATGACCGTGCGCAGTTTCCTCCGCACACAGCGCCGGAATTTTGTGTTCGTGCCCGTGCACGTGAGTTATGAAAAAGTGTTGGAAGCCGGCACCTACCTGGGTGAGCTTTACGGCAAAGAAAAACAACAGGAATCCATTTTCGGAATTTTGCGTACTTTGCGTAAAATCCGCGGCACTTTTGGGCAAGTCTACGTCAATTTCGGCGATCCGATTCACCTTAATGATCATCTTACCGAAATTGAGCCGGACTGGAAAAAAGCAGACTACAACGACAACAAACCACCGCCCTGGGTCAGCACAGCCGTCGATCAGCTCGGCACCCAAATCATCACCGAAATTAATAATGCTGCGGTGATCAATCCCATCAACCTGCTGAGCCTGGTTTTGCTCTCCACCCCAAAGCAAGCTATGGATGAAAAAGCCCTGGCCACACAACTGGATTTTTGTCTCGCCTATCTCCGAAAATCCCCCTACAGCAATGAGGTTGTGGTCCCGGAGATTGACGGCAACGGAATTATCGCTTACTGCGACACGTTAGAAGTGTATATCCGTCAGAAACACCCCCTGGGAGACGTCATACGTTTCACCGACGAAAAATCCCTCTTAATGACCTACTATCGTAACAACATCATTCATGTGTTCGCGGTCATTTCCCTGGTTGCTTGTCTGGTGCTGAATAACCGGCGCCTGCAACGCGCAGTCCTGTATAAACAGATTCAGCAATTGTACCTTTTTCTGCAATCCGAACTGTTCATCCACTGGAAAGCGGACGATATACCCGGAGTCGTAGACCAATGCGTCGCCGTGTTGGTGGAATACGGATATTTAATCGCCGATGCTGAAGAAGTCTGGGCACCGGATTCCCGCACCACCGAATTCATGCATCTGACCATTCTGGCCAATACGACACATCAGACATTGGAACGCTTTTTCATCACAGTTGAAATATTGATTAAGGCGGGCTCAGGAAAGCTGCATCGATCTCAGCTCGAGAATGCTTGCACGATGCTGGCTCAGCGTATGTCACTATTGCATACCTTGAGCGGGCCTGAGTTTTCCGATAAATCACTATTCCGTAATTTTATCCAGGCCCTGATAAAAAACGATATTATCAACGTTGGAGACAACGGAAATCTGGTATTTGGTGATCCTCTGCTACGTTCCTACGAGGATGCTCATTCACTGTTAGGTGAGGATACCCGACAGAGCATTCAGCAAATAGCCGAAATGGATCTGGAGAAAGAAATCGACGAAGCGTCGACAAATAAAACCAAAGAAAAAGCATAGCCGCGGAACTTAGGCGACCACTCGGTGCTCAGACCGGATAAACGTCCATGCGGCTACTCTTACCCAGAATTTGGTAACCTGGTTTCATGGCCGCCATTAGCGCCCCGGATTTGCGCGGACGCTTCACTACTACCCGCTTTTTGGCTGCATTGATGGCCAGTGTCAACAGTGACTCAGCATCTATATCGTCTCCCACCACGTCGCGAAAGATGCGCATTTCTTTTTTTACTAATGCAGGTTTGGATCGCTCCGGAAACATCGGGTCCAGGTAGACCACATCAGGACGTGCCAGCTCATCGCCCGCTGCCAATAAATCCGACAACAGGCTGAAAGCCGATATGGGTTTCACGGTAATGCGCCGGGCCACCGGGGCTCCAGCCTCTGAGTCCAACGCGCGATCCAGGCCATCGGCAAGCAACGCCGCGATGGCCGGTTGTCGCTCACAACTGATCACACTGTAACCCGCAGCGGCCAGAATAAAACTATCACGACCCAAACCTGCCGTGGCATCCACCACTGTTAAGCGGTCTTTGCTCCGCCCTGCCACCGCTTTCACGATCATTTCATGCTGAGCCCGCTGAAATCGAAACCCGGTTTTGCCGTGCAGAAAATCAACTGCGATCGGCAACCCCAATTCGGGGTTCAAGGAGCGCAACTGAATTTGACCTTCTCGCCACTCCAGCACCGCTTTCAGCTCTTCTTCCTGTACACCCTCCTGCGACCAATATTCATCAAAATGGGAAACCGGTAAACCCAACTGCTTTATTCGTTGACGCATTTCCGGATGATCCACAGCAATCCAAGTACGGCTCAAAGGGCTCCCCTTATTATAACTATCGGTGTGACTGGCTTAGAGGGTCTTACACGAACAGGTCGATGGTTCCCAGAAACTCACCACTGCCCTGGGCTTCACGGCTCATCTGTTGGGTGGTAGTGTACGTGTGCATCGCCGTTTGCCTGGAGGGTGGCAGGTGTTCACCGGTGGACGCAGGGTATATCCGGTGCAAATGTTGACTGGCTTGGTTTTGGTTGATCGCCACCACAGGGGCTTGCTCGATCACCTGGCGATTGGCCTGGCTGGTTTCTGTGGTCGGCTCTATTGGGGCATTGTTCTGCTGTGGGCCTGGCGGGCGCCGGACACGCTCAAGCTGCTGCGCAGCAGTCCGCTGGTTATCGCTTTCGCGCAAACCGGTTCTGGCGTAGGTCTGTATTGGGCCTGAGCTGATTTTCATGTGTGCATATCATTCGCGAACATTACTGAAACCCGATTAGTATAGCCTCTGTTTACCGGGTGTTAAACGTCGAAACACGGGATTCAATAAGGTGAAGTTTGCCACGGGGCCGAGCCGTAACCCGACAACACTAATTAGGTAAGCTTCGTTTAGTGAGGGCCGTGACTACCGAGCTTAGGGTTTTACTAATTTAAGCCCACAAACGCAAATAAAAATGCACCCAACGCCAACCGGTAAATTACGAACGGCAGCATGCCAATACTTTCCACCAACCTCATAAAAACGTGGATACACAAAAAAGCGCTTACCGCAGAAGCAACGACACCCAGGGCCATAATATCCCAGGGCACCGGGCTATGACCGCCCGCCAGCTTTACGGTTTCCAGGGAGCCGGCGGCCACAATTATCGGGATCGACAACAACATGGAAAATCGCGCAGACGCTACCCGGCTAAAGCCGAGGAACAGTGCCGCTGTGATTGTTATGCCACTGCGGGAGGTTCCTGGAATCAAAGCCAGAGCTTGCGCACAACCAATGAGAAACGCAAAATTCCAGGTGATCTTTTCGACGCTTAATTCACCTTTGCCCGCTTTATCCGATGCCCACAATAACAATCCAAAAAACACCGTCGTACAAGCTATAACGAAACTGGAGCGCAGGTGATCTTCAATAAAATCACTGAATAGACCACCAAAAATCACCGCCGGCACAGTTGCGATTCCCACCGCTAACGCGAGATGCATATCCTGATTCATTTTGCGACTGGTGACCGAATCCCAACTGCCCACCACCATCCGCTTAAGATCCACATAAAAATAAACGACCACCGCAAGCAGCGTGCCCAGATGCACAGCTACGTCGAATGCCTGCCCCTGGTCAGGCCACCCCAGAATCTGGGAAGGCAGAATCAGATGAGCAGAACTGGAAACGGGAAGAAACTCCGTCAAGCCTTGGATAACAGCAAGCACCAGTGCTTGAAATACATTGTCCATTCGTTATTCCTTTGCAGTAATGATATAACCGTTGGCAAACTCAGCAGGCATTCGCTTGGGTTTACCTGAATCTATAGCAACACACACCCATTTAGTATAACCGCGCAATACCGTCACTCCATCCGCAGGCCGAACCAGCTGATAGCGGCGAACCAGCGACAGTTTTTTGTCGTTTTCCATGATCCAGGTACCCATCACCAGACGGTCACCGCAAAAGGTAGCGGCCAGATAATCCACCTCATGGCGATGTGCCACCATTGCCCTGTTGAGCTCGGTGTATTTTTCCCAGTTCAGGCCTAACGCTTGTGAGTGCCCCCAAGCGGCTTCTTCGAGCCAGCTCACGTACACCACGTTATTGGTATGCCCCATAATATCGATATGTTCATCTTTCACTTCGATTTCGCGCACATAGGTGGGCGTTCCATAATCCCAGCTCAGGCCGTCGATGTCAGATGGTTTCATACATTGTCCTGTTATTTTCCTGGTGGCATCGGCTTTGCGGCCACATTATTACGCAGGTAAACCGGCACCACCTGCGTCGCGTCTACCGTATGACCTTGCCGCCATTGCGTTTGAGCCAGACATAAAAGATCCGTTGCGTGCGGTAACATCGCGGCATCGGTCTTCACAGGCAGGCTACCGGTTGACTCTATTTGTTGCTGATAGATCCAGCCGCCACCCACACCATAAGCAGGCACTGCCAAGGTACCCGGTTGCACCTGGTGCGGCACACAAACCTGTTCCTCGCCCACTGCAATGACGTCACCGAACCCGGATACGTGAAAACATCCCCAATACACCTCCCCCATACGGGCATCCAGCGCTGCCATGATGGATTTCCAGCCATGCACCCGATAGCCCTGATGCGCCAATACGGCGAGAGTTGAAATCGGCACTACCGGCAGATCAGCGCCCAATGCCAACCCTTGCACCACACCAGCGGCAATACGCAGACCGGTGAACGAGCCGGGGCCCCGCGCAAACGCTATGGCATCCAGTTGTTTCAGGCTGATCCCTGCATCGCTAAGCAGCCCGTCCACCATCGGCAACACCCACTCTGCATGCTTGCGTGGTTCATCAGTATAGCGGTGGCGTGTTTCAGACCCGTAACTCAATGCGACCGAGCACGCGTCTGACGAAGTATCAATAGCCAATATTGAGCCTTCGGCAGCCTGCGTCGTGTTATGCATATTGATCTGGGTCCTGGCTTGTGGCATGGAAGAATCAAAAATTCGTCGACTGATTCAGAAGCTGCGCATTATCTCAGGTTTCGACATAGCTGAAAAACCCTGATTAGGTATTTACGCCATTAATCTGGTGCGCTTCGAGAAACGCTATCGCTTCTGCTAAGGATTCCACTCTGGCCATATCCGGTAACGCAGCAAGGAAGCGGCCTCCGTAGGCTTTACGCAACAGCCGACGATCCCCCACCACCACCAGCCCATCATCGTCCGGTGCCCGCAGCAAACGCCCTACTCCCTGGCGCAGACGCGTAATGGCCTGGGGCACGGCGAAATCATTAAACCAATGACGCTGCTGCTGGCGGGCCATATGCCGCCACGCCAAATTCATCAAATCATCCGGTGGTGAAAAAGGTAGCTTATCAATTGCCACGCATCGCAACGCAGGCCCCTGAATATCGATTCCCTCCCAGAAGCTTCCGGTCGCCAACAACAGGCTATTCTGATCCTGTCGGAATTGCTGCAACAATTGCTGCCGGTTGGATTCCGGTTCGTACACCAGGATGGTCCGCTCGGTTCTACCCCGCAGCAGCTCAGCGCAAACCTGCAACGCCTTATGGCTTGAGAACAACAACAACATGCCACCTTGCACTTGAGTGGCCAGCTCCAGCAAGGTATCTGTCCAGGCAGAATAGAAGTGCTCATTTGCAGGATCCGGCAACGATTCCGGCACCCAAAGCCGGGCCTGTTTGCGATAATCCATGGCGCCCTTAAACCGGTACTCATCCATCTCCGGCAACATAAGCGACCGCTTTACGAAATCAAATTTATCGCCCACTGCCAGGGTCGCGGACAGAAACACCCAGCTGATATGAGATGTTCGCAACCCTGTGAAAGGTGTATTTAATCGTGCCGCCAATACCCGCATCCAGTTTCCTGAGCGCTCGCAATAGAGCAAACCAGACTCTTCAATGGTACGGCTTAGCATCGATACCCACAAAGTGAGTTGGGCGAGGTACTCTTTGATATTGGCCACAGACCCCTGAATGTGTTCCAGGTACTGTTGTAGGGGCCGCATGATATCAAGCAGAGGTTGCACACTGCGTGAGGACACCGCCAACAAATCCTGGCTCTCGAAGGCCGGCGACAATTGGGTTTCAATTTGTTGCCAAACCCGCCCCAACTGGTCCAGTCGCTGCGTCAACTCACTAAACAGGCGGAGCTCATCGCCCAACTGACGGCGCAACTTGGTCAACCAGCGTTGCAAACGGTAACCGTCAATCATTTCCATATTGTGGCGCACCAGCATATCCGGTAACTGATGGGCTTCATCCACGATCACCGCAGCTGCTTCTGGTAACAACGCCCCCAAACCTTTATCAAATAGTTGCTGATCGCTGAGCAGCAAACTGTGATTAATCAGCAGTAACTCTGATTCAGCCGCTTTACTGCGAGCACGCTGGAAAAAGCAATGGTCGAACCAGGCGCAGGCTTTACCCAGACAGTGATCGGCGCTGACACTGATGAGCCGTCGTAGCGGCGTTAGTTTTTCCTGCGCAGCGGGGGGTAGAGTTTGTAAATCCCCACTGCGGGTCTGCAGCCGCCATTGGTTTATGTGATCCCAAACCTCCAATAGCAAGGGATGGCCGGTCTCCAGGGATTGCTGGATTTTATGATTACACAAATAATTGTCACAGCCTTTCAAAACCTGCATCGATTTTGACTGTGGTAACATGAGTTGCAGTTTCTGATACTCCCCCCACCACAAGTGGTCCTGTAACGTCCGGTTGCCTACCGATAGAATTATTTTGTCGGGAGAGGTCATTGCCGCCAACAGATAGCCCAGGGTTTTACCGGTGCCGGTGGGGGCCTCGATCAGCATGGAACGTCGTTCTGAAATCGCTCGCTCTACCTGCTGTGATAACCCAAGTTGTTCTTCGCGTGATTGGTATCCCGGCCAGAGCTGCGCAAGCTCACCTGCCTCGGACAATAACTTTGTTACCAGAGAGGAATCAGCGGATCGGTGGGGGTTCATGGCAACTCAGTTATAATCGGAAATCAAAACAGATTGAACGGGAATGTACCACACTCGGAGTCAACAATGGCAAAAACGGTTCATCCTGCGGTGAGCGCAATTATACTGGCAGGAGGAGAAGGACGGAGGATGGGTGGCGAGGATAAAGGCTGGCTGGACCTGAATGGTGTACCGTTAATCCGGCATGTTATTGATCGAGTCCGACCCCAGGTGAGCGACATCGTCATCAGCGCCAACCGCAACCTGCAACGCTACCACAGCTTGCCGTTTCCTATTATTCAGGACAGCACGCCCTACCTGGGGCCGTTGGGTGGAATTGCTGCCTGCCTGAAACACATTACAACGGAATACGCTCTTGTTATTCCCACCGATGCCCCGCTCGTTCCACAGGATTTGGTGACACAGCTTTATAACCACGCGCCTGCGCCTCTGGTGCTTTGCCGCGACTCGGAACGCTTGCAACCCTTGTTCGGGCTGTATCACCGCTCTCTTGCAGACTCGATAGATCAATTTCTCTTGCGGGGTGAGCGTAAGTTAGGGCTGTGGTGTAAACAACATCACCCGCTGATTGTCACCATTGGTGACAATCAGGTGTTTACAAACCTGAATTCCCCTGAAGATATCGCAAAATTTGAGAAAAATTGTCACAACTGAAGGTTAACAGCCATTCCATTGTTACCAACCTTGCTGAGTTGGCAAAAAAAAGCCCCTGAAAGGGGCTTTTTATAACGCAAAAAATCAGTCTGAAAACTGATTATGCTTTTTTAGGACGACCACGAGTTGATTTCTTGGCTGCAGTCCGCTTAGCAGGCGCTTTTTTCGCAGCTGTTTTCTTGGCTGGACCACGCTTCTTAGCAGGTGCTTTTTTCGCTGCTGGACGCTTGGCCGGAGTCGTTTTTTTCGCTACACGCTTCTTGGCTACGCGTCTTTTTGGCTTGGCAGCTGCTTTTTTCGCGATTGCTTTCTTCTTAGCAGCGGCTTTTTTCGCTGCCGCTTTTGCTTTCGCCGTTTCTTTCTTCTCTTTCGCCTTCACTTTCTTGGCATCAGCCGTTGAACGGGCTTTCTTCCAGCGTGCTTCGAAGGCTGCAATTGCCTTACTCATGTCTGCATCAGCACGTGCCGCCAACGAATCAGCAAAATCTTTGATCGTTGAGGCAGCTTTTTGCTCTGCTTCAGCGATTGAGGCTTCAACTTTAGCAACGGTGCTTGCAACTTTGGCGTTACGCAGTGCTTCGCGCTTCGCTTTCAGCTGCTCTGCCGCTTTAGCCGAGGCTCGTTTTGCAGATTCTGCAGAACGCTGTGCCATTTTAGTACCGGCTTTTTTAGCTGCATTGGTTTTGGCCTGGGCATCTTTCTTAGCTGCCGCGGCTTTCTTGGTTAGGTCATTTACTTCAGTTTGGGCTTTAGTTAATGCTGCCTCTGCTTTTTCAAGCATCGGGTTAGCAGAAACTGCTGCTGCTTTTGGTGCTGCTTTGCGTGCAGGACGCTTTTTAGCAGCCGCTCTTTTTGCTCTTGCCATGATTCTGTCTCCTCAGCTATGGCATATTTCGGACACACACATTTAGTACTACTTGTAAATGTGCTTAAGAAAAAGTAGCACAAAAAAAATGCATGTGATACATACACATGGCAATATTATTTAATAATTAATTTATTTCCAGCTTTAACCCCCCTTTTTTTAAAAAATCCCCCACTTTTTTTCAATTTCATTCAATTTTCATCGGCTTTTTAATCTTTCGGCACTGACAATATTCTTTTTTATGCTTTTCCGGCCGGGTAACTTTTTGAGTTTAATTATTCTGTTTCAGGAAACGCCAGCCAATTGAGCATTCCGTTTTTTAATTTTTGCGGGTGGCCGATGAAGTTTCCAGAGCAATAATTCAATCCGAGACAATTCAATCTGAGCTTTTGTAAAACCACGAAGTCCAATCTTGAAGCTCGCTTTAAATTATAATTTCTGGCGCGTCTTCGCCACCTTGTTCCAACGTAAATAAGCCCTTATAAATCCAAATCTGGACAAAAAAAAAGACACCTCAAGGTGTCTTTTCCTCTGCTCCGATCTGGTAACAATTTATCGGAATAACTGAATCCGGACTATTTAATCGAAGCCATGACTGCTGCCGTGATGTCTTCCACCGATCCAACACCCTCTACCCGACTGTATTTTGTGTTTGCAGTGCCCTCAGCCGCCAGATTTTTATAAAAATCCACAAGCGGTGCTGTTTGACTGTGATAAACATCCAGGCGCTTACGGACAGTGTCTTCTTTATCGTCGTCCCGCTGCACTAAGTCTTCCCCGGTAGCATCGTCTTTGCCTTCAACCTTAGGCGGATTATAAGTGACATGATAAACACGTCCTGAGCCCGGATGAACGCGGCGACCACTTAAACGCTTAACGATTTCTTCGTCCTTAACCGCAATTTCCAAAACATGATCAATTTCGATTCCCGCCGCTTGCAACGCCTCGGCCTGGGGAATAGTGCGGGGGAATCCATCAAACAAAAACCCATTCTGACAATCGGCTTCCCGAATTCGCTCTTTAACCAAACCAATAATAATCTCATCGGAAACCAGCTGCCCTGCATCCATTACTTTTTTAGCTGCTAGTCCAAGCTCGGTCCCTGCTTTTACGGCCGCGCGTAACATATCGCCAGTCGATATCTGAGGTATGCCGAATTTTTCCGTGATGTATTGGGCCTGGGTTCCTTTTCCAGCGCCTGGGGCACCTAATAAAATGATACGCATCGAGATTGACTCCATAGTAGGTTGTATAAAACAGGGCACGGCGCGATTAAGCCTAAATCACAAACGGAAATCGCTGCAAAATTCAGATTAGTATTCTCTACTTTCGCATTATTGTTGTGGCAGGAAAACACGCATTCAGAGTATGCGGTACACCTTATTTATTGGCCTTGCCTGAAACGTTAAATTAATTAAATGTTGTCCACCGCCAGGGGAGTACACTGACATTACCGGCGTAGAAAAGAATCGCCAAACATACACATGAAAAGGCTGCGATACAAGCCCACCCCTACTCTGCACCTAAACCTTTGTTTTTAAAAGCCTCAAAAGAATTTCTTACACTCTATTGACAGGCCCTATTCTGGCTAAGGCATGCGATTTTCGATGCGCAGCGACGCGGATTGTGCACCGGATTTGAGCTCCAGAACCTGCGTTGGTCCCACCCAGTCCCCGGATTGGGGGATCGCATTACCCGTTGGCGAGATACGCGCCTGCACAACCACCTTATCAAATTTGGACAACGTCATTGTGGGGGTCATCGCATTTTCATCGCTCAGAACGGCTGCCACCGGCCAATCGGCTACCGGCTGTCGTACCACCGCCAACGGTAGCGGCGGACCTTGTGCCGCCTTTGCATAGATAAAGAGTATGTCACTGCTTTTTAGCTGGCTTTTAACCTCAGGGGCAATATCGACACGCACATTAATTACCGGCTTAACCGCTGTTTGCGCAGCGGGGTCGGCGTGTTCAGACCTGGCCTCTGGCATCGAAGCCGATTGTTGGCGCGCCATAGCAACGCTTTTTTGGAGTAGTTCAGCAGCCCGGGGATCCGTCTGCGGACGGTCAAGATACGCCTGCCATACCCCGACTGCGGATTTCGGATCGCCACTTTGAAATAGAGCCATGCCCAGTGACATATACGGCTTTGGGTTATCCGGTTGCTGTTGAATCAAAAGCTCCAGATTCTGGCGAATTTCCGTGGTCAGCTCCCCCCCGTTTGCTGACAGTGCCGACTGGGTATAACCCATCACGTAATCGACGTTGTCAGGATCCAGACTCAACGCACGCCGAAACGCCAGTTCACTCTGCTGTGGCATGCGGAGCTGTAAATAGCTGAGCCCCAGCATGTACCAGGCACGATGGTCTTCCGGGTGAGTTTGGATCTTTTTCTGTAACGCCCTAATCAAATCATCAAGCCCCACCCCTTCCTTTTCAACGGCTTCGTAGTCTCCCGCCATCAGTATCGGAAGTATCCGCTCCATCTTTTTTTGCTGGTCGAACCACTGCCCGACTTCGGGCCGATAACCTTCGGACCAGTACACAATAAAGGCGGCGACAGGAACAATTACGATCAGTGGCAATACCAGACTCAAATGACCGGAACGCTTTAATTTCTGATCAGGCTGACTGGCCTCGACGTCGTCAAGCAGGGTCAATTCAAGCTCTTTTTTTAACGGCTCATAATCCGAGGCAAGAATTCGTCCTTCCTGCAGGTCTTGATCCAGTTCTTTCAAGCGGTCCCGGTAAACCATGGAATTGATCACGTCCCCAGACAGCTCGTGCTGATCCTGATACTTGATCACGGGAATAATAATCATGAGCATACCGACTAAGGCCATAGCGCCCATTAATACCCAAAGCAGGGTCATAAAACAGATATCCTATTAACAATGATTTTCAGCGGTTTTCACCGATCAACCTGATCCAGTTTTTTCATTAAAGCATCGACCTTATCCCGCTGTTCCGGATCCAGCTCGGCTTTTCCTGATGCGCCTGATTTGAGTTTATAAACCAACAAAACCACAGTGGCGAACAGTGCCAAAACAAAAGGACCGAACCAAAGAAACCAGGTGATGGGTTTAACCGGCGGACGGTAGGTTACGAAGTTTCCGTAGCGTTCAACCATATAATCTGTGATTTCTTGATTACTTTTGCCTTCAACAATGAGCTTGTGCGCACGATCTTTAATGTCTTTAGCCAACCCGGCATTGGAATCTGAAATATTCTGGTTCTGGCATTTGGGGCAACGTAGCTCCTCCACCAATACCCGAAACCGTTGCTCATCCTGATAATTTTCAAATTCATAAGCATCGATGGTCGCGACTGCAGGCAAACAAAACGCCATGAGTGCCAGCGATAACAAAATCGGTTTACACATCAGGATTTCTCCACGTCCGGCACCGGGCTGTGTGTCCCACCCATTGCCCGCCATTTTGGCCATAGGGTTTCACGCCAAACCTCCGGTGATATAACCCCGACGTGGCGATAACGAATCACCCCGTCAGAGTCGATCAAAAATGTTTCCGGGGCACCGTAAACACCCAGGTCTAACCCCAGGTCGCCTTTCGTATCGTAGATATTGAATTCAAACGGATTGCCGTGAATGTCCAGGTATTTCTGCGCTGCCATTCGTTCATCTTTATAATTGAGCCCGATGATGCGGATGCCGTTTTCAGCCAATTGAATCAACATCGGATGCTCCAACTGACAGGACGGGCACCAGGTAGCCCACACATTCAGCAGCAAAGGCCCCTTAATCATCTGTTCCGTTATCTGCTGTTCCGGCTCAGCCAGTGTATTGAGATTGAAAGCCGGCACCTGATGATCCACACGCGTGGATGGCAGCAATGAAGGATCGGAATGCAACGCCCGCGCAAAGAAATAGCCCAACAGCAGAAACAGTACCAAAGGCACCGAATATAAAAGCAGTTTACCGCGACTCATCAACTATGGCCCCCCAGTAAGCCCGATGCAGCACCTCTCGCCTTGCTGGTCAGTTTAATGCGGTAACGGCGATCACTCAGCGCGATAAATCCGCCCAAAGCCATAATCATGGCTCCCCCCCATACCCAGCGCATAAAGGGCTTGAAATAAATACGGATGGCCCAACTCCCATCCCCCAGGGATTCGCCTAAAGCAACATACAGGTCACGACTGAACCCAGCGTCAATGGCCGCTTCGGTCATCACATCCCGGCGCACATGGTAATGGCGTTTTTCCGGAGTCAGAAATGCAACGGCTTTACCGCCTTTGCTCACCGCAACCAAACCCCGGGTCGCTGCATAGTTGGGTCCTTCCACTTCTTCGATACCATCAAATACGAACAGGTACGGGCCGATTTCCACTTCGTCACCGGCTGACATCCTCACATCACGCTCCACATCATAACTGGATGTCATGGTAATTCCGGCAACGGTAATGGCAAAGCCGATGTGCGCAATCACCATGCCCCGGTAGCTTAATGATAAACGCCGGAATCCGGCCACCAGGCCGCCTTTGGCGGTCTGCATTTTTTTGAACGCTTCAAACAATGAATGCCACACCACCCAAACACAAAGGCTCAACGCAACAAACACCATCCAATTCCAACC
The DNA here is from genome assembly GCF_009746715.1 of Ketobacter sp. MCCC 1A13808. NCBI lineage: Bacteria > Pseudomonadati > Pseudomonadota > Gammaproteobacteria > Pseudomonadales > Ketobacteraceae > Ketobacter > Ketobacter nezhaii. The sequence continues at coordinate 52,606 of NZ_VRKW01000005.1, read as the reverse complement.
TGCATCAAATATCCACAAACACAGGGCTGCGATCGACACCGAGATAAACGCCGCTTGTATTAGGGTTCGCTTCAGCATCGTTATGTTGTGGCGCTTCCAGTTCACCAACGGCCCGATGCCGGAAAACACCATAATAATGAGCGCAATCGGGGTAAAAGCGATATTGAAAAAAGGTGCCCCCACCGAAATTTTTCCTAATCCCAGGACATCAAAAAGGATCGGATACAGAGTACCGACCAGCACCACACCCGTGGCACAGATCAGAATAATATTGTTGATCAGCAAAAAGACTTCACGCGAAAAAAGGTCGTATTGGCTCTCACTTTTCAAGGCGTGGGCACGAATCGCAAACAATGCCAGGGAGCCCCCGACCACCATTAATAAAAACACCAATATAAAGAAGCCTCGCTCGGGATCCGCGGCGAATGCGTGCACCGATGTCAGCACCCCGGAACGCACCAGAAACGTGCCCAGCAAACTGAGGGAAAAAGCCGTGATTGCCAATAAAACCGTCCAGGCTTTGAAAACCCCTCTTTTTTCTGTGACCGCCAGAGAATGAATCAGCGCAGTACCCGCCAGCCAGGGCATAAAGGATGCGTTTTCGACCGGGTCCCAAAACCACCAGCCGCCCCAACCCAATTCGTAATAAGCCCACCAACTGCCCAGAGCAATGCCTATGGTTAGAAAACACCAGGCGATGGTGGTCCAGGGACGGGACCATCGAGCCCAAGCACTATCGAGACGACCGCCCAATAAGCCTGCAATGGCAAATGCGAACGCAACAGAAAATCCAACGTACCCCATGTACAGCATGGGCGGATGCACAATGAGTCCGGGATCCTGCAACAGCGGATTGAGATCGCCACCATCAGGCGGAAAATCCGGAAGCAGGCGGGCAAATGGATTAGAGGTAAATAGAAGAAAAGAATTGAAACCTACCGCAATCAGGCCCATTACACCTAACACCCGGGCTACCACCACCAGGGGAAGATGGCTGCTCCACATGGCTACAGCTCCGGTCCACCCGGCTAACACCAATGCCCACAACAAAAGCGAACCTTCATGACCGCCCCAAACCGCCGATATTTTATACCCTACGGGTAACAGGGTATTGGAGTGATTGGCGACATAGGACACAGTAAAATCATTTTTGACAAAGCTGTAAGCCAATAGCACAAATGCGACAACCAAAAACAAAAGCTGCGCATAGGATGCAGGCCTGGCGACCACCATCCAGCGCCGGTTTCCCTGGGCAGCGCCGGCTAATGGTACAACGGCCTGAACCGCTGCCAGTACCAACGCCATAACTATGGCAAAATTTCCAATCTCAGGAATCACAAGCTGACCTCTTGTTAGCCTTGCAGGGCTTTAATATGGCTCGAAAAAATCGCCGCTTACCATACCACAACCTCTACACAGAGACACCCGAACACCGGCCTGGCAACCACCTGACACACAAAAGTCGCCTTATTAGCTCCCTTTGCATTCTTAAGCCGCTTGACTGCCTGAAATTCACCGCCCTTGGGCCATAAACCGGCGTATCGGATTAACATATTCAAATACAATTTAAACTATTGACCTGTCGATTCTTACTTACAGAACAGATACCATATCTCACTGAATACTCAATGACTCTTGCTGGCCAGGCGCAGACAAACAAAGATATAAAAACAATAAAACTCAAACGCTTAGCCCGGCAACTTGATTTTTCCATCTGGCATTCTGTTGGAGCGCATTTGCGATATCTCCGCTTTTCAACGGATTGCGAGTAAATGTACGCAAACTATTCATCTATAAAAGCCACAATTAACCATGAATCAAAAAAACTCCTACACTCGTGAAGAACTTTTAGACTGCGGCCACGGCAAATTGTTCGGGCCAGGAAACGCACGCCTGCCACTTCCGAATATGCTTATGATGGACCGCATCACCCATATCAGTGCCGAGGGCGGCACACACGGTAAAGGGGAGATTCGTGCTGAACTGGATATCGACCCCAGCCTGTGGTTTTTCGATTGTCATTTTGAAGAAGATCCGGTTATGCCGGGCTGCCTGGGGCTGGATGCCATGTGGCAACTGGTGGGCTTTTTCCTGGGCTGGAAAGGCAATCCGGGCAGAGGCCGGGCGTTAGGATCCGGCGAAGTGAAATTCTTCGGGCAGGTATTACCGACTGCTAAATTATTACGTTACGAGATTCAAATGAAACGAGTGATTGAACGCAAACTTGTAATGGGCATCGCTGATGCTTCACTGCATGTCGACGGACGGGAAATATACACCGCGAAGGATTTGCGTGTGGGTCTGTTCACCTCAACAGACAACTTTTAACAGGACGTGCTGAAAACAACATAACAAAAAATCAATGTCAGCCATTTAACAAAGGGTTTTACCATGAAACGCGTAGTGGTTACTGGTATGGGCATCGTGTCCTGCCTCGGGAACGATCAGACAACTGTCACCGAATCTTTACGGAGCGGACAATCCGGTATTCGATTTAAAGAGGAATACAAAGAGATGGGTTTGCGCAGCAATGTTGCAGGCCAGGTAGACATCAATATAGAAGACTATATTGATCGCAAGCCACTTCGCTTTATGGGCGGGGCTGCCGCATACGCCTATATTTCCATGCAAAAAGCCATTGAAGACTCGGGCCTGACCGATGACCAGGTGTCCAATATTCGCACCGGTATCGTTGCCGGCTCCGGTGGTGGCAGCTCCAGCAACCAGGTACTGGCTGCAGACCTGCTGCGCGAGAAAGGTGTTAAACGTGTTGGGCCCTACATGGTGCCCCGGGTGATGACCAGCACCGTTTCCGCCTGCCTGGCAACCCCGTTTAAAATTAAAGGGGTTAACTATTCAATCACCTCGGCCTGCTCCACGAGTGCACACTGCATCGGCCATGCTATGGAGCTGATTCAACTGGGCAAACAAGATGTGGTGTTTGCCGGCGGCGGAGAAGAAGAGCACTGGACGCTAACTTGCTTGTTCGATGCCATGGGTGCGCTGTCGACGAAATACAACGACACACCAGAAAAGGCATCCCGCGCCTTTGATGCTGCCCGTGACGGATTCGTTATTGCCGGTGGCGGGGGCATGCTGGTGCTGGAAGAATACGAACACGCTAAAGCCCGTGGTGCGAAAATCTATGCTGAGTTGGTGGGCTACGGTGCCACATCCGACGGTGTGGATATGGTGGCCCCTTCCGGGGAAGGCGCAATGCGTTGTATGCAACTGGCGATGTCCACGGTGAACGGTGGCGTAGACTATATCAATGCCCACGGAACCAGCACGCCAGTGGGCGATGTGGCGGAAATGGGGGCGGTACGGGAGATCTTTAACGGCGGCAAGATGCCGGTGGTGGGTTCGACCAAGTCCTTTACCGGTCACTCATTGGGTGCCGCCGGTGTGCAGGAAGCGATTTACAGTTTGCTCATGATGCAGCATGATTTTATCGCCGAATCCATTAATATCGACAACCTGGATCCAAAACTGGAAGGCGCCAATGTTGCCCGCAGCCGGATTGACAACGCAGGCGTCCGCACAGCAATGTCAAACAGCTTTGGTTTTGGTGGCACCAATGCTACGCTGGTTTTTCAGAAGATTGATTAACTGGCACTCACACTGTACGATGAAAGGCAGCTTAAAAGCTGCCTTTTTTGTGGGGGTCTCAAGCACCCTCTGAACATAAAAACGCCAGCATAATATCGCTGGCGTTTTTATGTTATCTAAATTGATCTATCGTGAAAATCAACTTAGAACTTGTGCTCCATACCCACCTGGAACGTGTTTAATTCTGCTCCATCGTCTTCTTCCAGAGCTATGTAATTCGCAAACAGCTTGGACTGCTTGCTTAGACTATGATCGAAACCAATACCATACTGTGTGAGCTCATATGTTGCGGCTGACCCGCCAACTACTGTTTTCACGTCCGTTTCAGAATAACCGTATTGGGCTCTCAATTTATTGCTTTCACCTAATTTCAGGCCAGCACTCAGCACGTAGCCTTCCTGCTCTTCAGGTTCCCCAAGAGCTGCATCATCAGATGTTTCGGAAGTTGAGAACAAAAAGCCGAGTTCAAACATGTCCAGTTTTAGACCAGCAGTAAAACGAACGCTATCCCAAGCAACACTATCAATAAACGATTTGATTTCAGTCACTATGCTGTCGTCCATAGCCACCGCCAGATACAACATATCTGTAGAGTAAACAACAGCTGCTGAAAATGAATCTGCAGCACCGTCATCACCACTCACCGGAGGTGTTCCTGCAGGCTCACCGTCTTCACCGGGCATCCATGCTACATTTATAGTAAACGCATCGGCGAGCGCTGGTGTTGAATATTGCAGTGTATTTGAAACCCGCTCTTCACCTAAAACCACATAACCGATATCACCAAACTGCATATCGTTGAACTGATCAATTTTGCCTTGAGACAATTTCAACGGACTATCAAATTTACCGGCTTTAAATAGACCCCAACTCCCTTCCAGTCCAGCAAAAATATCCCGCTGAGAAAATGGAGCAGACCCACCATCGTCAACATTAATATCATACTCAGCTTGATAAATTACAGACAGGTTATCGTTAATTTCTTCAGAGCCTTTGATACCCAAACGAGATGCGTTGCTATTCAGCTGCACTTCGTCGTACTCATCGTAATCAACAGCTTCATAGGTAACATTCATTTTACCGTAGACAGTGGGTCCGTCTGCCAACGCAATACCAGGCATAGCAATAGCAGCACCAATAGCTAAAGGAAGCAATCTAACTTTCATTTTTCTCTCCTAAGAAGGTCCGAGGTTTTTTTCGCAATATGTCGGCTTACAAACGCTGCGAAGTATGAATGTGGCAGATTACACTTTCGTGACATTCACGTTGTTTGAACTCAATTCCCTGAGCAAAATGTGCACGAAATTTACGAGTCAGGTTCCGGTAGGTAAAACCCTTAATTACCGGCGTAAAATTCGTGGTTTCCCACCATTTCTGCCACTCTTCGCAACGATCATAAACAGCAACATTAATAAGTCACCTTTCTAATTAGGCTACGGCGACATTGCAATTATATGACACTTGAATGAAATGCAAAGTAATGTCTGCATTAAAATCGCCCGTTTGCGGGCAATCTAATAGCTGCTTACACATTACATCCGCGTCGATGCCGGCTAATTGGGTGTCCGGTTATTGCTTTCTCAGATTCACCCAGCGTAAAAATTCTTCTCGCTCGGCCTCAGACGCCCTATCCCACACTTGCTGCAAAATCAAAAGCGGTGAAGGTATATTTTCAGGTAAGACTTGTGCTGCGGGGATATCCCTACTCTGCGGAATCTCTTGCTCCGGTGCAATGGCAACGGCACTATCCGCTGCACCCGTCGCAACGTTACGGGTTGCAGAGGTGTTTACCTGATCAGATTCGAATTCGTAGACAGGTGCAGCGGCCGATCTGAGTGTTGTCATAAAGGTACGTGGACGACTCAGCTCCACCTTCGCTTCAATGGCCTTGTTACTACCTATTTCCGTCACCAAAAATTCTGGATTTTCAGCAAAGTCTTTGGCTTCTTGCAAGGTTTTCTGGGGTTGATTACCGATAAAGTACTCTTTACCCGGCTCTGCGTTGAACGTGATTTTTGCCGGACGTGACACCACTTTGTCAAAGTCGTCGTCTGAAATATCAAATATATCGGAATATTCCGCAATGAGCGTATGCTGTCCAGCGCCCACCTGATAGCGAATCTTTTGACCGATAAAACCATCCGCCACCGGAGTATTATCAATATATTTTATCAACACCGTGTCATCGGATTGAATCAACGCTGCGTGCTCATCCGCTCCGTCATACAGATCCTGAACCTTGTGGTTCGCACAAGCCACCAGAAAAAAAGCTAACAATACGGGAAGAAGGAAGCGAGTCATAATTAGGGTCCTTTAGAAGCTCGGCGCAGGCTATTACGTGTTTATTGCAAAAGCGTGACATTACCCTAACCGCGGGGGGGATGAAAGCCGGATTCGCTATCCAATGACCAACTTGATACCTACTACAACCAAAAGGGCAGCAAATATTTTCTTGAGGGTCGCCGCAGGAAGTCTGTGTGCCCAATGGGCTCCAATTTGGGAGAATACCACACTGGTAATGGCGATACCGATCAACGCAGGAATGTAGATATAGCCCACACTGTGTGGTGGTAAACCAGCTTCGTTCCAGCCGGTATAGATAAACCCGGCAGAGCCGGCCACCGCTATAGGCAGCCCACCGGCAGCGGAGGTTGCCACTGCCTGTTGCATCTTCATATTACACCAGGAGAAAAAAGGCACACTGAGTGAGCCGCCGCCGATACCGAAGATTGCAGAAATAGAACCGATTATGCCCCCTGCCAAAACCAGACCCGGCTTCCCCGGCAAAGCACGAGAGGGTTTTGCTTTCTTACCCGCCGCCATTTGCAAGGCCAGTAGAATTGCGAAGCATCCAAGTAATATTTGAAGGATGCGACCATGCAGCAAATCCGCCAATTTAGCACCAAGCAGCGCGCCTGCCGATAAGCCTACCGCAAACCACAGAAATACCGACCAGACAACGGCGCCATTTCTATGGTGTTGATAAGCGGATCCGGAGGAAGTCACGATCATCGTGGCCAGCGCCGTCCCCACCGCCATGTGTGTCAACACTTCCGGTGAGAACCCTTGCGAAGTAAATGCGTAAATCAGCACCGGCACAATGATCAGGCCGCCACCCACGCCAAGCAAACCGGCGGCCAATCCGGCAACAATTCCCAGCACCGGATAGATCAGTAATTCCACTAGATAGGGTTACCCGCTGAAACCGTAGCTCATTAAACGTTGATAGCGCTCTGACATCAGGGTTTCTTCGTCTTTGGAAGACAACCGCTCCAGATTTTCGATGAGTGCGGCCTTCATTGCATCAGCAACCACGTCGTAATTTCGGTGTCCACCGCCCAACGGCTCCGGTATCACCTGATCCACCAACCCGAGTTCATGCAGACGCTCGGCAGTCAATCCCATGGCTTCGGCAGCATCAGAGGCATATTCAGCACTCTTCCAGAGAATGGAGGCACAGCCTTCCGGTGAAATAACGGCATAGGTGCTGTATTGCAACATTTGTAAATGGTCACACACACCAATAGCCAACGCACCGCCGGAGCCGCCCTCTCCAATTACGGTAGCGATAATAGGAGTACGCAAGCTGGCCATCACTGCCAAATTGCGTGCAATGGCCTCGCTTTGGCCACGCTCTTCTGCTTCGATACCCGGGTATGCACCCGGGGTATCAATAAAGGTGAGTACCGGCATTTTGAATCGTTCTGCCATTTGCATCAATCGCATGGCTTTGCGGTAGCCGTCCGGTTGCGGCATACCGAAATTGCGCAGCACTTTTTCTTTGATATCGCGGCCCTTTTGATGGCCGATAATCATCACCGGCTTTCCGTCCAGGCGGGCCACACCACCAACAATTGCTTTGTCGTCTGCAAAGGTACGATCCCCGTGCAGCTCATCAAAGTCACTGAAAATCCGTTTTATGTGATCGAACGTGTAAGGACGCTGGGGATGCCGCGCCAATTGGGCAATTTGCCATGAAGTTAATTCCGAAAAGATACTTTCCGTCAGCGACAGGCTCTTTTCTTTTAACAGTTTTACCTCATCGTTGATATTGAGGTCTGAGCCTTTGCCAAGATTACGCAATTCATCAATCTTGGATTCCAATTCAGCAATGGGTTGCTCGAAATCCAAATAGTTAGGATTCATAGTTTACTGATCCTGTTACGTTGTTATTTTGAGGAGAATGGAGCTGCCTCTACCTTAAAGTAAGCAGCTAAAGCTGTCGACTAGATGATCGATCCGCCATACCCCGAATTTGTGGCAAAATGTTATTTATGCTCATATTTTGCCGCGAAGCCGGATTCTGTCATTATCGATACAGCACTTTAAGGGAGCGCTCTCCACAAAGCTGCTCTAATTGTTTAATCAATTCCGCCTTCGGCGAAATCCGCCAGTCGTCCCCTAAATACAAGCGACCATTGGCACCTTGTCTGGAATACTGCACCCGCACCCGGCAGCCACCTTCCCGGTAGGGCTCCAGCGCCTGTTGCAGTTGACGGCTAAAATCATTAGACAGCACCGAGTGATCAATATCCAGACTGATCAGGCGTGCATAGTTTTCACGGGCTTGGGCGATGCTGAACACCTTCCGCGTTACCATTTTCAAGCCTCCGGAGTATTCGTCGATGCTGACGTCCCCTTCCACCACCAAAATAGCGTCCTTAATCAGCTGATCCTTATACTCTTCATAGGTGTCTGAAAAAATGGAAACCTCCAGCCGGCCACTTTTGTCGTCCAGCGTCAGAAACGCCATCTTGTCACCGCGTTTACTTTTCATGACCCGCATCGCAATAATCAAACCCGAGACGATAGAACGGGACTCGCGGGTATTACCGGGTTTGACGTCGGCAATACGGCAGGTTACGAAATGCGAAATTTCATCCAGATATTGGTCAATAGGATGACCGGTGAGATAGAGACCCAAAGTGTCTTTTTCACCGTTCAGGCGTTCGTCATCGCTCCAGGGCTTGGCCTTTATCCATTCAGGTTCCGGGGCCGACTCATCGTCGATGGAACCGAACATATCCATAATACCGATGGCCTGGTTGTTGTTTTCCTGTTCGGCGTAACGGGTGGCTTCCTGCAAATTGGCCATCAACGTGGCACGGTCAGGGCCAAGCTTGTCCAGTGCCCCCGCACGTATTAACGCTTCCATGGCGCGCCGGTTGAGTTTTTTCAAATCCACGCGACGGCAGAACTCGAATAGATTCTTATACGGTTTGTCAGCTTCGCGGCCTTCCAGGATAGCGTCGATAGGACCTTCGCCCAAACCTTTTATCGCACCCAAGCCATACACAATTTCACTGCGTTCGTTTACCGTAAATTTATATTGGCTGACGTTGACGTCCGGTGTGACAATGGTAATTTGCATGCGCCGGCACTCATCAATCAACGTCACCACTTTATCGGTGTTGTGCATATCCGCAGACAAGACCGCAGCCATAAAGCCGCTGGGATAATGCGCTTTCAACCAGGCTGTCTGATAGGATACCAATGCATAGGCAGCCGAGTGGGATTTGTTAAAACCGTACTTCGCAAATTCCTCCATGGTGTCGAAGATATCGGTTGATAACTTTTCATCAATGCCGTTTCTAGCACAACCGTCTACAAACACGGCCCGCTGTTGAGCCATTACATCGGCTTTTTTCTTACCCATTGCGCGGCGCAACAGGTCGGCACCACCAAGAGTGAAATCCGCTAGCACCTGCGGAATCAACATAACCTGTTCCTGATACAAAATGGTTCCATAGGTGGTATCAAGAATCGGCTGCAAATCCGGATGCGGGTAATCCACTTTTTGCCTGCCGTGTTTACGGGCAATAAAGTCGTCCACCATACCGGAGCCCAGCGGGCCCGGCCGGAACAGCGCGACCAACGCAACTATATCTTCGAATGTGTTAGGCTTAAGCCGCTTGATCAAATCTTTCATACCCCGTGATTCCAACTGGAATACGGCGGTGGTTTCAGCCTTTTGCAGCAGATCGAACGAGGTAGAATCATCAAGAGGAATACGGGCAATATCCACTTCCGGTTTACCTTGTTTTTGCAGAATCGGATTAATGGTTTTCAAAGCCCAATCGACGATAGTCAAGGTACGCAGCCCCAAAAAGTCGAACTTGACCAAGCCCGCAGACTCTACATCATCCTTATCGAATTGCGTTACCAGATTATTACCCTGCTCGTCGCAATACAGCGGAACGTAATCCGTCAGGGCAGAAGGCGCAATGACAACTCCCCCCGCGTGTTTGCCCACGTTACGGGTTACCCCTTCCAGCTTGAGCGCCATTTCCAGCAATTCACGCACGTCTTCATCGCGGTCGAATAATTCCTGCAGCTGTGGCTCCTGCTCCAACGCTTTGGTCAGGGTCATACCCACCTCAAACGGGATTAACTTGGCAATACGGTCCACAAAGCCATAGGAACGGCTTTGCACCCTACCCACATCACGCACCACCGCCTTCGCCGCCATGGTTCCGAAAGTAATAATCTGACTTACTGCATTGCGACCGTATTTCTCCGCCACATACTCAATAACGCGGTCGCGTCCATCCATGCAAAAATCCACATCAAAGTCAGGCATGGATACCCGTTCCGGATTGAGGAATCGCTCAAACAGCAAATCGTATTCCAAGGGATCAAGATCGGTGATTTTCAAAACGTAGGCGACCAGGGAGCCGGCTCCGGAACCACGTCCGGGGCCCACCGGTACACCATTATTTTTGGCCCACTGAATAAAATCAGCAACAATAAGAAAGTAACCGGGAAACCCCATTTGCAGTATGACATCCAACTCGATCTGCAAACGTTCATCGTAAGGCTTGCGAATTTCGGCAAAATCCGGCGCAGCCGGATCAAACAAAAATGCCAACCGCTCTTCCAGGCCTTTTCTGGATTCGTCTATCATGAATTCATCCAGAGTCATGCCTTGCGGCACTGGATAATCCGGTAGATAGTAGGTACCAAGGGGAATCTCGAAACTACAGCGCTTGGCGATTTCCAGCGTATTTTCGATGGCTTCGGGAATATCGGCAAACAGTTCGCACATGGCTTCCGGCGCTTTAAGATATTGCTCTTCGCTGTAACGTTGCTCGCGACTGGTATCCTCTAATGTCCAGCCTTCATAGATACACACCCGGACTTCATGGGCCTCATAGTCTTCTTTATTAATGAAGCGCACATCGTTGGTAGCCACTACAGGGCAATCATTTTGTGCAGCCAGATCTACTGCAAGGTGTAGATAAGTTTCGTCGTCCTGACGCTGGGTACGCTGTAACTCAAGATAAAAACTGTCAGGGAACAGGCCCATGTATTCCTGAACCAAGTCATTTGCTTTGTCTGCTTTGCCTGATAATAAAGCGCGACCTATCTCAGCCTGCTTGCCACCGGACAGGCAAATCAAACCCTCGGTTTTCTGCTTCAGGTACTCCCTTGAAATGATCGCTTTATCCAGCTTCTGACCGTGCAGATAAGCTTCCGACACCAATTCGGTCAGATTACGGTAACCCTGCATGTTTCTCGCCAGCACTACAATTTGGCTGGGCGGGTCTTCACTATGGGCGGATTCAATGAGTATATCTGCACCAAAAATAGGTTTGATCCCCGCCCCGGTGGTTGCGCGCTGAAACTTCACCAACGCAAACAGATTACAGAAATCAGTCATGGCAATAGCAGGCATATTCATGGCCGAAGCGGCTTTCGCCATGGGCTTTATGCGAACCAGGCCATCAACCAAAGAAAATTCTGTATGAACACGAAGATGTACAAATGAAGAACTCATATTCTTAACCTAATAGTGCTGCTACCGGTCCGAAGCTCCGGCGATGTATCTCGGACGGTCCCAATTCCTGTAGTGCAGTCAGATGAACCTTGGTGGGATACCCTTTATGCTGAGCCAGGCCATAGCCGGGATATCGTTTATCAAGCTCGCCCATTTCACGATCGCGGGTTACTTTTGCAATGATGGAGGCCGCACTGATACAAGGCTCCGTCAGATCCCCTTTTATGATGGCTCGGGAGGGACACGCCAACGCCGGACATCGATTACCATCGACCAAGGCGAATTCGGCCTGGGGCGTCAGCTGCTCTACCGCCCTGCTCATCGCTAACATACTGGCATGGAGAATATTAAGCTGGTCGATTTCATCGACTTCGGCACGACCGATCGCCCAGGCCAACGACTGCTCCATGATAATATCAAATAAGGTATTGCGTTTTTTTTCAGTGAGCTTTTTGGAATCGGTTAAACCGGCAATCGGTCTGGCCGGATCCAATATCACCGCCGCTGCGACTACCGCGCCCGCTAAAGGCCCCCTGCCGACCTCGTCCACTCCGGCAATCAGTTGTCCATCGTAAAAACTCAATTCAGATTGCATCGTTGTCCCCTGTTACTGTACGCCGAAAACGCAGCTGTTTAATTGGTTAATTACTTGCTAACCGGCCTGCTCTTGAATTAGCTCGGCGATGGCCTCAGCGGCTTTCTCGTTGGCGTTAGTATTAAGCTGTTCATGAATCTGGGTAAAACGGCGGCGCATCTGATCGCAACGGGAATGATCGTACATTAACTGAAACAGTGCTTTTGCCAAGGCTTCCGGTGTCGCTTCGTCTTGCAGAAACTCAGGAACGATTTCTTCCTGGGCTAACAAATTCGGCAACGCAATGAACTTCGTTTTAACCAGTGGCGAAAAGAGCGCGTGAGTGATCACGCCCCAACGATAAGCCACTATCATCGGGCACTTCAACAACATCGCCTCCAGGGTAATCGTGCCGGATGTTGCCAATACAAAATCACTGCCTGCCAACACTTCGCGGGCATGACCATCCACCAGTTGAACGGGCATATCTTCACCGTAATGATTGAGCACCGTTTCGAATTGTTCGCGGCGCTGTGCTGAGGACAGCGGCACGATAAATTTTATATCCGGTTCCATCTTCTTAATGATGCTCATGGTTTCCAGAAACAGGGGCGCCATAAATTTAAGCTCCCCGCCACGGCTACCTGGCAATACGGCTATGACTTTTTCGCTCTGGTTGTAACCCCAAAAGCGTTTTGCTTTTTGGTGATCAATTTGCGGATCAATCGCGGTCGCAAAGGGATGACCGACGAATTTACAGGGGACTGAATATTGCTTATAGAAATCTTCTTCGAAGGGCAGCAAAGTCAACATAAGGTCAATATCACGACGGATTTTAATCACTCTTTTCTGACGCCATGCCCACACCGTCGGACTCACGTAGTGTACCGTATGAACGCCCTGTCGCTTCAGATAGCCCGCCAATGGCAAATTAAAATCCGGGGAATCAATACCGATAAACAGATCGATAGGCTGCTCCAGAAAACGCCGCTTCAAGGTCTTGCGGATATCAAGCAGCTCTCGCAATCGCCCCAATACTGCAAAGATACCCATGACACTCAACCGTTCCATGGAAAACCAGCTTTCGCAGCCAGCTGCAATCATCGCGGGACCGCCGATACCCACAAAACGCACGCCGGGGAATTTTTGTTTCAGTACCGCTATAAGCCCTGCTCCCAGCAAATCACCCGACATTTCCCCAGCAACAATACCGATGGTCAACGACTTCGGAGCCGATGGTTGTCTCGCTTCGGAATTAAGGTCGGACACATCAGCCCCCAGTTTTAGCGGACTATGCCACGTTCGGATGACTTGATGGATTCGATAAATAACTGCAGGAGGTCGTCATGGGGCAAGGCTTCGAGCTGCAATATCGCCTGTTCCAGCCGTTGCCCGCGCATGTACACGGTTTTATAGGCTTCACGCAGAACCCGTATCGATTCTTTCGGAAACCCGCGTCGCCGCATACCCTCAAAATTCATACCGGACGGTTTGGCAGGATTACCGATGGCCATGACGAAAGCGGGCACATCTTTGCCCGTTAGCGTGCCTAAACCCAGCATACTGTAGGCCCCGATACGACAGAATTGATGCACGCCGGCAAAACCAGCCAAAATCACATCGTGTGCAACATGGACGTGCCCGGCAACAGAGGCGTTATTGGCAAAAATATTATTGTCTCCGATTCGGCAATCGTGGGCCACATGGGTATACGCCATGAAAAGATTACCGCTGCCGATCTGAGTGATACCTTCGTCCTGAATGGTACCCCGGTGAATGGTGCAGCTTTCCCGGATCTGGTTATCATCCCCGATTTCCAGGGTAGTGGGTTCACCCTTGTACTTTTTATCCTGGCAGTCTTCCCCAACCGAAGCGAACTGAAAGATTCGGTTTCGCTTACCTATCTTTGTCGGCCCCTTTATACACACATGGGAATGCACGACGGTACCCGCGCCGATTTCCACGCCGGGGCCTATATAGGTAAACGGACCCACTTCTACATCTGAAGCCAGATTCGCTTTAGGGTCGACAACTGCTTGAGGATGGATCAATCTATAAATCCTTTTCAGCACACGTAATTTCAGCACTGGCTACTTCGACATCATCCACCATCGCCACTGCCAGGAATTTCCAAATAGTGCGCTTGTGGCCTTTAATGGTAGCCCTGATTTTTAACTGGTCACCCGGTAAGACAACCCGGCGAAATTTTGCATTATCCACACCGGCTACCACGTAGGCTTTATTTTCCGTAGCTTTGCTACCCATGGTTTTAAAAGCTAATAAACCTGCCGTCTGCGCCATGGCTTCGATAATCAGGACGCCCGGAAATATAGGGTTGCCCGGAAAGTGCCCTTGAAACATCGGCTCGTTATTGGATATGCCTCTAACGGCCAGAATATATTCCCCTTCCACCAGTTCTAAGACTTTGTCTACTTGCAGAAAAGGGGCCCGGTGGGGAAGGATTGATTGGATTTCGTTTAAATTCATCATAGTTCAATAGTTGGAATTTATCTCATTTTAAATCACTAGCTTAGGGACAATCCAGAAACAAATCACCGCATTAAACGTAACATGATATAAATCAATCAGGCGATTGATCACGGCCCTGAATCTGCTTTTCGAGTTTTTGAATCCTGCGTGCCATTTCATCCAGCTGCCGGAACCGGGCGGCATTTTTACGCCACACACCGGTCTTGGACATTGCTGTTCCCGATGAATATGACCCCGGTTCTGTAATGCTTTTAGTAATAGCGCTCCGCATGGTGAGATGTACACGATCTGCAATCTCAAGGTGCCCGGCAATGCCAACCGCACCGGCAATAGTACAGTATTTTCCGATGCGGGTGCTGCCTGCAATGCCGGTACAACCAGCGATTGCGGTACCCTCCCCGATTTCGACATTGTGCGCGATCTGGATTTGGTTATCGAGTATGACGCCGTTACCAATCAGGGTGTCCTGGATCGCTCCACGGTCTATCGTGGTATTCGCGCCCACTTCCACATCGTTACCGATGGCGACACCGCCAAGCTGAGCAATTTTCACCCAGCGACCCTGTTCATTGGCAAACCCGAACCCATCGGCGCCAACCACCACGCCACTGTGAAATCGGCAGCGGTCACCGACACGGACGTTATGATAAAAGGTCACGTTCGCGTGGAGCACACAATCGTTTCCGATTTTTGACTGGGCCCCGATGACGCAGCCGGAGCCGACCTCAACGTTTGCGCCCAATCTACACCCGGATTCCAAAACGGAATGTGCGCCAATACGGCATCCTTCACCTAACTCGACATCATCGGCAACCCATGCTGTCGGATGCACACCGGCGGAAGGTTGTGGACGCCGGTCAAACAGGTGTGACGCAGTGGCGTAGACCAGATACGGGCTCTCCGTGACCAATGCTGACACCGGGCATTCGTCTGCCATGGCGGGGTGCAGTATCACCGCGGTTGCCCCGGTCGACTGTAATTGGGTTTTATAAAGGGGATTGGATAGAAATGTGAGGTCACCGGGTCCGGCTTGCCCAAGCGTAGCAACCCGTGACACTTCATGGCAGGCATTCCCCAGCAGCTCTACTCCCAGATACTGAGCCAGCTCAGTCAGATTCCAAGCCGTTTTCACCACGGGCAATAACCTCTCGCTATTTTGAATTCATCTTTTTAATAACCTGATCGGTTATATCGTATTCCGGCGTCACGATCATCAAAGCTTCTCTACGCAGCACGATATCAAACTTTTGCTCATCCAACACCGCTTTTGCAGCTGCTTCAAAGTCCTTTGACAGATCTTTAAAAATTTGTTGCTGAGCCGCTTGCACGTCTTTCTGCAGTTTGGTCACCTTAAATTCAAATTCGCTGCCAATATCAGACAACTCTTTCTGAATTTTGCTTTTTTCGTCTTTCGCCATCACTGCGCTGTCTTTCTTGTAACGCTCTTCAATGGCCGCGCCTTTTTTCTGCAGCGCTTCGATTGCTGCCTTATCCGAGGAAAAATTATCTTCCAGGGCGGCGGCTCTTTTGCGACCTTCATCGGATTCAATAATAGCACGCCGGGTATCGAGCACCGCGATTTTAGGAGAATCTGCAGCAACCGCGACCTGCGACAAAAGCGCAACCAACACCACCAATGTAATTTTAATTTTATTCACTTTCTAACCTCGTCACTTTTCTAAACGTTAAAATGGCTGCCCAAGTGAGAACTGGAACGTTTGCACGTCGTCGCCCTCCTGATCGTTAAACGCTTTGGACAAACTGAAAGACAGCGGACCGATTCCTGTTATCCAGGACAAAGCGATACCGGCAGACATGCGCAATTGATCGAACTCAAACTCATATTCTTCACGATGCGTATCAAAAACGTTACCTGCGTCAATAAAGAACATAGTGCGGAATGAACGTGAGTCTTTCACGAACGGCATTGGAAAAATGAATTCCGCGCTACCTTCCGTCAGCAAATTACCACCGATCGCTCTGGCTGTACCGAAATCATAGGGGGACTGCGTCTCGCGTGGTCCCAATGAGCGGTCCTCATAACCCCGGATCGAGCCGAAGCCACCAGCATAATAATTATCATAAAACGGTATCTGATCTGCATTACCGAAACCGTTACCGAATCCAATTTCGGTGCGCAGCCGGAAAGTCCAATCGTTGCTGATCGGGAAGTACTTCTGCGCCTGATAGGTAAGCCGGTAATACTCCAGATCACTGCCAGGCGATGTCACGGTGGCAGAAAGTGAGTGGGATGATCCGCGGGTCGCAAAAACCCCTCTGTTCAGTGTACTAATCGACCAGCCGGCCGTTAATGGGAAATTCAGGAATTCCTTGGATTGCGTGGTCTCGCCGTTAAAACGGTAGTCCCTCAGATCGTATCCAACCAACTCCCACACCTGTATCGGCGACTGCTGACTCGCATAAACAGTAACATTTTCAAAGCCAACACCAAAATTGATTCGTGAAATGTCGCTAGTGGGGTAACTAAAGTTGATATTTCCTCCCAAGCGATCCGACGCCCAGTTGGAAATAATATCGTTACTGTCAATTTCCGTTTCCTGATAAAACAGGGAATAACCACGGGATACGCCATCAATGGTGTAATACGGATCCATAAACGAGAAGCTTACCGTGTTACGGATATCACTTCGGTTAGCCGCGATGGATACCCGATTGCCGGTGCCCAGGAAATTACTTTGGGACAGGTTCGCGCCGAACACAAAGCCGGTACCCTGCTGATAGCCGACACTGGCACCGATCGAACCGGAGGGCTGTTCTTCGACCGTGTAATTGACGTCGACCTGGTCATCTTCACCGGGAACCCGGGGTGTTTCTATGGTCACCCCTTTAAAGAAGCCCAGGCGCTCAAGTCGTACTTTGGAGTTTTCGATCAACTGTCCGGAGGCCCACGCTCCTTCCATTTGTCGCATTTCCCGGCGCAATACTTCATCCCGGGTCTTCATGTTGCCGAAAAAATTAATCCTGCGCACATACACCCGGGTTCCGGCGTCCACATAAAAGGTAATGTCCACCGTGTTATCGCCCTTTTCGGATAAAGACGGCACACCATTCACATTGGCAAACGTGTAGCCTTCGTTACCCAACCGCTTGGATATCAATTCATTTGAAGTCGTGACCAAGCGTCGTGAAAAAGTTTGTCCCGGTTTCAATAATATCAAACGTCGCAAATCGGCTTCCGGCACTTTCAGGTCACCGGTGATTCTGACCTCATTCACGGTGTGACGCTCACCCTCAGAGATATTAACCGTAATATACACCTCTGATTTTTGCGGAGTTACCGATACCTGCGTCGATTCCACGCGGAAATTGACGTAGCCGCGATCCTGGTAATACGAAGTTAACTTCTCAAGGTCGCCAGACAGTTTCTCCCTGGAGTATTTATCGTCGCCTTTAAAGAAAGAAAACATATGGGATTTTTTCAATTCGAATTCTTCCACCAACTCTTCATCTGTGAAGACGGTGTTGCCAACAATATCGACGCCGGAGATGGTCGCGACGTCACCTTCCTTTATCTTGATATTGATTGCCACCCGATTGCGCGGCAAAGGCTTTACTTCAGGCTCGACTCTCGCACCATAACGGCCCTGTGCAATGTACTGGCGCTCCAGTTCCACTTTAAGCTTATCCAGGGTCGCCCGCTGAAATACGCTGCCCTCACTCAGACCCGCCTGAGACAAGCCTTCCATCAGGTTTTCGGTTTCGATCGATTTATTGCCATCCAGTTCGATACTGCTGATCGAAGGACGTTCACTCACCTGCACGATCAGCACATCGTCATCTTCAAACAGAGTAAGATCCTGAAAGTTTCCGGTTTTGAACAGAATCCGCGTGGAGCGGGCCAACGCAGCGGCATCCACTTCATCACCCACCTGCAGCGGCAGCACATTGAAAACGGCCCCAGCGGAAATGCGCTGTAAGCCCTCAATTCGTATATCTTTTATTTTGAATGAGTCAGCCACCGCCATGTTCGTGGTAAGACAGCTCAAACACAACAGCACTAAGGCAGCAAATCGATTCATTTAACGTTCAAATCCGCAGGAATGTAAATCAGGTACAAAAGAGGTCAAAGTCAGTCCAAATCTGTCATTAGAGTATTGAGGTCTTAAAAAGCGTCCTGCTTCTTACAGCCCCATAATATCGTTATAAAAAGCGAGGCCCATAAACATCACCAACAGGCTTAACCCCAGGCCATTTCCGATCGCTTGAACTTTTTCGGAAACCGGGCTTCCTTTCACCATTTCGACCAGATAGAACATCAAATGGCCACCATCCAACACCGGAATGGGCAGCAAATTTAACACCCCCAGACTGATACTTAAATAGGCCATGAAGCTGAAAAAGGCTTCGAAGCCATAACTGGCACTATCGCCCGCGACTTTGGCGATGGTAATGGGACCACTTAAATTCTCCAAAGAGATCATTCCGGTGATCATTTTCTCAATGGACATCAACGTCAGGGTTATTCTGGACCAGGCATACGCTACCGACTTGGGTAGCGCCTCTAGCGGGCCATATTGACGATCACGCAGCATAAAGTCCGGATATTTGCTTAACTCTTCAGGCAGATGAGCCCCGATTTGTCCGATGTGTTCGTCATTTGGCCCGACAATTTCATCCGGCACGATGGGCATTGTAATCTGACTGCCGTTACGATCGATCAATAAGTTCATTTCGGTGCCGGGGTTGGCACGAATCAGAGTGACCCACTCTTCCCAGGTGTTGATCGGAACCCCATTGATTTCCAATACCCGGTCACCACTCTGCAAACCCTGCCGCTGAGCCGCCTTGTCGGGGACCAGCTCACCCAGCACTGGCGGTACTTCCGGAAAATAGGGGTCCATACCCAACAGTTTCATTGGATGTATTTTTTCCTGACCCTGCATCCAGTTCTGAATTTCAACCACCCGCTCAACGGTTGCGGTACTGTTTTCCGGGCGCACGGTAAATCGGACCTCGGCGTTTTCGCCGATCAGCGACACCATCGCCATGGTTACGTCTTCCCAACTTTCCGTATCCTTCCCGTCCACCTGCAGAATTTCATCCATCGAATGAAAACCAGCACTGGCAGCCTGGCTTTGAGGCTCAACTTTGCCCACATAGGGCGCAAGCGAGGTCACTCCGGAAACAAACAGAATCCAGTACAGAAGAACGGCAAAGACGAGATTGACCAGGGGGCCGGCGGAAACGATAGCAAATCGCTGGAATACGCTTTTATGAATGAAAGCCATGCTTTTCTGGTGTTCCGGTACGTCACTTCCCGGCTCTCCCAGCATTTTGACGAAGCCTCCCAAAGGAAGGGAGGCAATGACGAACTCGGTCCCGTGCTTATCTTTCCATTTGAGCAGCGGGTTTCCGAAACCGATAGAAAATTTCAATACCCGGACGCCACACCGTCGCGCCACCCAAAAATGGCCGTATTCATGCACAAAAATCAGCAGCCCCAGGGTGATTACAAAAGCGAGTATGGTTTGGAGAATATCGAACAAATTAGCCTCTTCTTATTGTCGGTTTCACACGCATATACAGTGGGTATCATTGATAGATTTGACGCTGTTTCTTTAGACAGAGAGCCTCTGAAGAAATTCCCGGGCCAGCGCACGAGCTTCGGCATCCGCACCCAGAATAGTATCAATATCCACTGCATCCACCAATCTAACTGTTTCCAATACCTGCTCAATCACCTCAGGAATTGAGGAAAAGCGGGTTTTACCCTCAAGAAATGCTTGCACAACGATTTCGTTCGCTGCATTAAGTACGACCGAAGCCGTTTTGCCTTCCTGCATTACTGCTTTGGCTAATTTTAAACAGGGAAACCGCACCGGGTCAGGTGCCTGAAAATCCAGGCGGGCTACTTTAACCAAATCCAGCAGCGATACGCCTGATTCAATCCGTTCAGGCCATCCCAGGCCATAAGCGATAGGCGTCCGCATATCGGGGTTACCCATTTGGGCCAGTACAGAGCCATCCACATACTCGACCATGCTATGAATCACGCTTTGCGGATGCACCACCACATCGATTTGGTCTGGGTTGGCATTGAATAACCAGCAGGCTTCTATAAATTCCAACCCCTTGTTCATCATGGTAGCGGAATCGACTGAAATTTTACGTCCCATTGACCAATTCGGGTGGGCGCAAGCCTGGTCCGGTGTTACACGCTCAAAATCCTGCAGCGGTAACTCACGAAATGGACCGCCGGAACCGGTCAGCAAAATCCGAGAAACCCCGGAACCAGCCAAACCGCGACTAAAGTCCAGCGGCATACATTGATAAATGGCATTGTGCTCGCTATCAATTGGCAGTAACTCAGCGCCGCTACCGGCCACCTCGGCCATAAAAATCTGGCCACTCATCACCAGCGCTTCTTTATTAGCCAACAACACGCGCTTACCGGACTTTACCGCGGCCAATGTAGGCAAAAGCCCCGCAGCACCCACAATCGCGGCCATCACCATGTGGCACTGCGGATGTTCAGACACTTCGATCAAGCCGGCCTCGCCGTATAACACCTCGGTCTCAGACCCGGTCATACGTAATCGGTTCCGCAGATCTGCCGCCCGCTCTTCATCCCGCATCACCGCGTAACGTGGAGCGGTTGCCATCACCTGCGCAAACAAATCATCCACACTGGTGTTGGCCGTAAGCGCAAACACGCTATAGCGGTCGGGGTGCCGTTGTATAACATCGAGTGTATTTACCCCGATGGAGCCTGTGCTGCCCAGCACGGTAATCAACTTTATCTCGGACATTTAAAGACTCAACCTGTTAATGGAACGCTCCCAACAGCAACATTCCACCCGCGAACAACGGGATTGCAGCTGTGATGCTATCAATTCGATCCAGCACCCCACCATGCCCCGGCAGGATCTGACTACTGTCTTTTATGCCACGATGGCGCTTAAACATGCTTTCTGCCAAATCACCATATACCGATCCGATAACGGACACCATACTGACCATGAGGAAACCCATCAACCCGACATTCTGTAATACCGGGGATTTCAGGGCGACCCATATCGAGATGATCAAGGTCAGGGCTAACCCTCCGATCAAACCTTCTATTGTCTTTCCCGGGCTGACATCGGGCGCCAGTTTCCGTTTTCCGAACGCGCGGCCAGCGAAATAGGCTCCGGTATCCGCGCCCCATACCAGCAGCAGGGCATACAGTAACCACCAAGCCCCCCCTTCCTGGCGGTGTAGCACCACCAGCCCCCACCACGCCGGCAGGAACAGCAACACACCGATCAGCCCTGTCACCGCAATGGGTGACCAGAGTTCGGTTTTGCGGGGGTAGGCACTCACCAGAACAATGGCGGTGACCCACCAGAACAGGCTCGCCAACAGAATAAAATCGGCATGCAACCAATAAACCAGGCCCAGGGACAAACCGATAAAAAGCGCGTACCCCAGGCGCTGGGCGGATTCTTTAAGGCCCATAATGTTAGCCCACTCCCAGCCACCCACCACGACCGGAGCGACCATAGCCAGCGCGAACCAAGGGGTGCTTAAATAAAAAATTGCCCCTAGAACCAGGGGCAATAATACCAGTGCGGTTGCGATCCGTTGCTTTAACATATTATTGCTGACTAGCCTCTACTTGCTCGCTGGTGCGACCGAATCGTCGCTGGCGGCCATTATAGTCCGCAATGGCTTTTTCAAGCGCAGATTGATCGAAGTCTGGCCAAAGCAACTCGGTAAAGTAGAATTCGGCATAGGCTATCTGCCACAACAGGAAATTGCTGATGCGTTGCTCACCGCCGGTACGGATACACAGATCCGGCAACGGCAAATCGCCCAACGACATATGCGACTGCAACAACTCAGGGCCAATGTTCTTTGCAGAGAGGCGACCGTCCTGCACCAGCACAGCCAGCTGTTTGCAAGCATTTGTAATATCCCAGTGACCACCGTAATTCACCGCCACGGCGAATACCATACCGGTATTCTTTTCGGTCAGACGCACCGCCTCCAGCATTTTAGCCTGTAACTCAGAGCTGAAGGCCGATAAATCACCGATGAAGCGCAGGCGAATGCCATTCTGATGCAGATCCGGCACTTCATCTGCTAATGCCTCCAGAAACAAATTCATCAATGCAGAAACTTCGGCTTCCGGGCGACGCCAGTTTTCACTACTGAAAGCATAAACCGTCAGCACGTCGACACCCAGACGGGCACAATTTTCTACAGTCGCCCTGACCGCCCGCGCACCTTCTCGGTGCCCTTCGGCTCCCTGCAAACCCCGACTTTTGGCCCAACGATTATTGCCATCCATAATGATGGCGATGTGGCGAGGCACAGACCCTGCCCCGTTATCAATATCTGGCGCTGAAGAGTGTGATTTCACAATGTCTCTCTGGCGTAAAAACGGGGCCGTAGCCCCGTAGGTGTATTTCCGGCAGACGCCTTAAACTTCCATTAGATCCGCTTCTTTTTGCTTCAGCATTTCTTCAATCAGGGCGACGTACTTGTCGGTCAGCTTCTGGATTTCATCCTGACCCTTACGCTCTTCGTCTTCACTGATTTCTTTTTCTTTGAGCAGATCTTTCAATGTGCTGTTCGCATCACGGCGGATATTACGTACCGAAACCCGTCCCTGTTCGGCTTCAGCCTTACAGATTTTAGTCATCTCTTTACGGG
Source organism: Ketobacter sp. MCCC 1A13808 (assembly GCF_009746715.1). Taxonomy (NCBI): domain Bacteria; kingdom Pseudomonadati; phylum Pseudomonadota; class Gammaproteobacteria; order Pseudomonadales; family Ketobacteraceae; genus Ketobacter; species Ketobacter nezhaii. Next base: position 29,498 of record NZ_VRKW01000005.1, on the reverse strand, counting down.
TTTGCTCGGTCAGCGGTGGCATCGGTACGCGGATGAAATCGCCATTGCTGCTCGGATTCAAACCCAGATCCGCTTTCATGATGGCTTTTTCAATATCGGGTATCAGGTGCCGTTCCCAGGCGCTGATAGCCAGGGTTCTGCCATCTTCGATAGTGACGTTGGCGACCTGCTTCAACGGCGTGGGTGTACCGTAATAAGGCACCATGACACTATCGAGAATGCTCGGATGAGCGCGGCCGGTACGAACTTTCTTGAAAGCAGTCTCGAGTGCTTCCAAAGACTTCTTCATGCGGGTTTCTGCATCTTTCTTGATGTCGTTAATCACGGACTCTATCCCTTATCTATTATGGTTCCGTCTTTACCGCCGAGCGTTACCGCCAGCAGCGAACCAGGCTGGTTCATATTGAATACCCGGACCGGCATGTTGTGATCCCTGCATAAGCAGATCGCAGTCAGGTCCATTACGCCCAGTTTCTTTTCCAGAACATCGTCATAGGTTAAATGGTTGTATTTTACCGCTTCCGGGTTCAGCACCGGGTCGGAGTCGTAGACGCCGTCCACTTTGGTTGCCTTAAAGACCGCATCGGCTTCTACTTCAATGCCGCGCAGACAGGCTGCGGAATCGGTGGTAAAGAACGGGTTGCCGGTGCCTGCAGCAAATATGACTACATCACCGTTACCCAACAATCGCATACTGCGGCGGCGGTCATAATGCTCGACCACGCCGCTCATCTGAATCGCTGACATCAGCGTGGTGGAAATATTGGCGCGCTCCAGTGAATCCCGCAAGGCAAGGCCATTCATTACCGTGGCCAGCATACCCATGTGATCACCGGTAACCCGGTCAAGCCCGGTTTTTTGCAGTGCCGCGCCGCGAAATAAATTACCTCCGCCGACAACCAGACCAACTTCAACACCAATCCCCCTTAACTGACCTATCTCTAGCGACATCCGGTCGAGGACATTGGGGTCAATACCGAATTCCATCTCACCCATCAGGGCTTCGCCGCTTAGCTTTAACAATATACGCTTATACTTGGGAGTACGATCAGACGCTGGCATTAAAAACTCCAATTGAAACAGTGATTAAGGGCTCGTCAAAACCACTTGCCCTTGCCCCTTTACAAAAGCTGCCCCTAACAAAAGGCACCCATGGTGCTGCATAATACCGAGCAGGTATCGTGCAGTCCATGGGTGCCTTAAAAAGAGATTTACTGTCCGCGAGCTTGTGCCATTACTTCACTGGCAAAATCCACTTCTTCTTTCTCGATGCCTTCACCGGCTTCAATGCGGATGAAACCCGCCACTTCAGCGCCTGCGCCCTTAACCAGCTTGCCCACTGTGGTATCGGGGTCCTTAACAAAAGGCTGATCCACCAAGCTCACTTCCTTGAGGAATTTATTAACGCGGCCTTCCACCATTTTCGCAACGATCTCAGCGGGCTTACCGCTATCCGCTGCTTGCGCGCTATAAATCTCACGTTCTTTGTCCAAAGTCGCCTGATCTACCTGACTCGGGTCCACTACCAACGGGTTAGCAGCAGCCACGTGCATGGCGACATCTTTACCCAATTCGTCGTTGCCGCCTTTCAGCGAGACCAGAACACCGATCTTACCGCTGTGAACGTATGCGGAGACCAAACCATCGCTGGCGTCCAGCGTGTAAGCACGACGCACCTGAATGTTCTCGCCAATTTTCTGAACCAAAGCGGAACGCGCCGTTTCTATGGATTCCCCGCCCTCGGTGTAAGGTGCTTGCAATAACTTTTCAATATCCGTTTCTTTGGTTGCCAGAACCTGGGCCGCAACCTGATTGGCGAAGTTAAGAAAGTTATCATCGCGAGCCACGAAATCGGTTTCACTGTTTACTTCCAGCAGTATGCCGGTTTTTGCGTCGTCAGACACTTTGGCGATCACAATGCCTTCTGCAGCGGTACGGCCCGCTTTCTTGGCCGCTTTGGCTTGTCCGGATTTACGTAAATTATCAATTGCCAGATCAATGTCACCTTCGGTTTCAACCAGGGCTTTTTTACATTCCATCATGCCCAAGCCGGTGCGCTCACGTAGTTCTTTTACCTGTGCAGCAGTCACAGCCATGAGAATATCCTCTTACCAATTTTATGAATGGGTGGTATTTGAAATTGCGCTAATACTGATTTGCTTTTGAAAAAGGGGGCCTGGCCCCCTTTTGTACCTAACCTGCACTGAACGTTCTGCTTAAGAACGTTATAACGCTGTTATGTGACGGCTTACTTAGTGGCAGCGGCGGCGGCTTCACCACCTTCAGCCACTTCTACAAAGCCGTCGGCTTCAACCGGAGCAGAACCGGTCGTTTTCGCGTATTCAGCTCCGTCCAGACAAGCGTCAGCTATGGATTCAACATAGAGCTGAATCGCTTTGATAGCGTCGTCATTTCCGGGAATGACATAGTCTATGCCATCCGGATTGCTGTTGGTATCAACGATGCCGATAACCGGAATACCCAGCTTATTGGCTTCGGTCACCGCAATGCGCTCATGATCAACGTCGATTACAAACAAGGCGTCGGGCAGGCCGCCCATATCCTTGATACCGCCCAGGCTGCGCTCCAGTTTTTCCATTTCACGGGTGCGCATCAAGGCTTCTTTCTTGGTCAACTTATCGAAGGTGCCGTCCTGGCTTTGCGCTTCCAGGTCTTTCAGTCGGCGAATGGACTGGCGAATGGTCTTCCAGTTGGTCAACATGCCACCTAACCAGCGATGGTTAACGTAGGGCATGCCGGCACGGCGCGCCTGCTCCTGGATGATTTTGCTGGCAGCACGCTTGGTGCCGACGAACAGGATTTTGTTTTTGTGGGACGTCTGCTTATTGATGAACGTCAGGGCATCATTAAAGGCAGGAACCGTTTGTTCCAGGTTAATGATGTGAATCTTGTTACGGGCGCCGAAAATGAATTCGCCCATTTTGGGATTCCAGAAACGGGTTTGGTGACCAAAGTGAACACCAGCTTTCAACATATCGCGCATGCTGACTTGAGTTGTCATATAGACTCCTGATTTTTAACGGGTTAAGCCTCCATATACCCCATGAATCAACCTGAATGGCTATTTGCCTTGTTCAAGCACCCTGATCCATGTGTCGGTATATGTGTGGTTTATGGTTTCAATTGAGCGGCGCTTTATACCATAACCAGCCACACGGGACAACCAAAAGCCCTCATTTTGCCCAACCCAAGACCGCCATTGCCGAGCCTCCTGGCTACCCGCGGAGGCCAACAAGGGGTATATTGAACCGGATTCCCCATGTACAATACGCAGCTTTGCCAATTTCGGGCCCTTTGACCCTGGCCTAATCAACTTCCGTCTCAAAGCGATCAATCACACATGAGCATTAGTATTAAGACCCCGGAACAGATTGAAAAGATGCGCGTTGCCGGCCGCCTGGCTGCTGAAGTCCTTGAAATGATCGGGGACTATGTCAAAGCAGGTATCACCACCGCTGAGCTGGATAAGATTTGTCACGACTATATCGTGAATGAACAAAACGCGATTCCGGCGCCGCTCAATTATAAAGGCTTTCCCAAGTCCGTTTGCACCTCGGTTAATCATGTCATTTGCCATGGTATTCCCAGCGAGAAAAAAGTATTAAAGAAAGGTGACATCATTAACATCGATGTTACCGTCATCAAAGATGGCTTTCATGGCGATACCAGTAAAATGTTCTTTGTGGGTGAAGCGTCTATTCAGGCACAACGGCTAACCAAAGTGACCCAGGAGTGCTTATACCTGGGCATTAAAATGGTCAAGCCCGGCGAGAAGCTCGGCAGTATCGGCGCAGCCATTCAGCAGCACGCCGAAAGCAACCATTTTTCTGTAGTACGTGAATACTGCGGCCACGGAATCGGTGAAATATTTCACGAAGAACCTCAAGTGCTGCACTACGGCAAAGCAGACACCGGTGCCACATTAAAAGCGGGCATGACTTTCACCATCGAACCCATGATCAACGCCGGTAAACGCTATACCAAACTACTGCCGGACAAATGGACCGTTGTCACCAAAGACCATAAACTTTCAGCACAGTGGGAACACACCATTTTGGTTACGGAGAACGGATACGAAGTGCTGACTTTGCGATCAGAAGAGACCGGGCTGTAAACTGCCGACATGCGAACGCCACTAGTTACCGAGTTAAAACACGATAGCGAACTGTTCGACGCTGAGCGCTTTGATGCGCTGGCGCAAACCGAAGGCTCCTTAACCATGGCGTTCAAGCGAACTATGGAGCAAGCGGATGCGTTGCTGAACGAACGTTTCCTGCGCATGGAAAACATAAAGCTCATAATTCGTCGGCGCGCCTGGGTGATGGACAAGCTGTTGCAAAAACTGTGGCAGCAATTCGATTGTTCCCGCAGCCCGGACATTGCCTTACTGGCCGTGGGCGGCTACGGACGGGCCGAGCTCCATCCCCACTCCGATATTGACCTGATGATACTGCTGCGCCAGGACGACAGCGGAGCGTCCTATAAAACTGATCTGGAAACATTCCTGACGCAGATGTGGGATATCGGGCTGGAAGTAGGTCATAGCGTTCGCTCCATTAAACAAAGCAAAGAATTAGCCGCAGCCGACATCACTATCGCCACCAACTTAATGGAATCTCGCACGATCTGGGGTGACCCCGACCTTGGCAGAAAAATGCGCGAAGCCACGGGACCAGACAATATCTGGGACCCGAAAGCCTTTTTTCTGGCAAAGTGGTCAGAGCAAATTTCCCGGCATAACAAATTCAGCAATACAGAGTTCAATCTGGAACCGGACATAAAAGGGGCGCCCGGAGGCCTGCGGGATATCCAGAATATCGGCTGGGTGGCGAAGCGGTATTTCGATGCCCGGCGCATGAGTGACTTGGTCAGTAACGGCTTTCTTACCAACGAAGAATACGACATCCTTAATTCCGGGCATTTATTCTTGTGGGAAGTGCGGTATGCGCTCCACCTGATCACTGGTCGTGGCGAAAACCGGCTGTTGTTTGAGTATCAGCGTACCGTTGCTGAGATGCTTGGCTACCGGGACAGCAACGCCAATCTCGCAGTGGAAAAATTCATGAAGCGCTACTACCGTGTGGCGCTTTCCATTTCACAGCTCAATGACATGCTGTTACAGCATTTTGACGAAGCGATTGTGCGCGCCGACGAGCCTGATTCTATTGAACCGGTTAACAGGCGTTTTCAGGTGCGTAACGGCTATATAGAGGCCAAATACGACAAGCTGTTTGAACATATCCCCTCTGCTCTATTGGAGGTGTTTGTGATTCTGGCACAGAAAGAAGAAATCAAAGGTATTCGCGCTTCGACCATTCGCCTGATTCGGGATAATCGCCACCTGGTCGATGAGCACTTCCGTAACGACATCCGTAATATATCTTTTTTTATGGAATTGCTGCGCTCGCCCAATAAAATCTATACGCAGCTATACCGGATGAAGCGGTATGGCATCCTTGGTAATTACATTCCGGAATTCGGCCAGGTCATTGGCCAGATGCAGTTCGACCTCTTCCACATTTATACAGTGGATGCCCACTCCCTGCATGTGCTGCGAAACCTGCGCATGTTCCGCCATCAGGAAGTAAAAAAAGACTTCCCTATTGCCCATTACGTGGTAAGCCGGATCCCCAAGATCGAGCTGCTCTATATCGCTGGCTTGTTCCATGACCTAGCAAAAGGCCGCGGCGGTGATCATTCTGAGCTGGGGTCGGTCGATGCCTATGAGTTCTGTATTCACCACCGGCTTAGTAAATGGGATGCCAACCTGGTGTCCTGGCTGGTGGAAAACCATCTTTTGATGTCGATCACTTCTCAGAAAAAAGACGTATCCGACCCCGAAGTAATACATGAATTCGCCAGTATTGTAGAAGACTCCACCCGCCTCGATTATCTACATGCGCTTACGGTAGCGGACATATGCGCGACCAATCCGAAGCTATGGAATGGGTGGCGTTCTGCTCTGCTGCGGCAGCTTTATTCAGAGGCGCGCCGAGCATTGCGTAGGGGCCTGAAAAGACCGGGAAACCGTGAGGACTGGATTGAAGAAACCAAAGAACGGGCGCTGGCATTATTGTCGAATCGGAATTTTGATGAAGACACCGTTCTGGAATTGTGGGATCAGCTGGGTGATGACTATTTTCTGCGGGAAACATTCGCGGACGTAGCCCGCCATAGTGAAGCTATCCTGACCCGTAAGAAGCCGGAAGAACCTCTGGTGTTCATTGGCAAATCGGATGAACGCAACTTTCAGGGTGCTGCTGAACTGTTCATCTACACCAAGGATACCGCCAACCTCTTTGCGGCGACTGTGGCGGCACTGGATCAATTAAATTTAACCATTGCCGATGCTAAAATTATTACCTCCACCAATAACTTCAGTTTGGACACCTTCATCATTCTGGAAGAAAACGGCAGCCCCATCGGTGACGACCTGGCTCGCGTCAAACAGATCGAAGCCAAATTGTGTAAAGCATTAAAAGACCCGAGCAAGTTCCCTGATATTGTTCAAAAACGAATGCCAAGAGCGTTGAAAGCCTTCAACATCCCCCCTGAAGTCGTGATCAGCAATGATTTGGAACATGAGCATACGGTAATGGAGTTGGTGGCTTTGGATCGCCCCGGCCTGCTGGCTGAAGTGGGCCGCATCTTTCTTGAACACAACGTGCTGATTCACAGCGCCCGCATTGCCACGCTCGGGGAACGGGTGGAAGACGTTTTCTCCATCAGCGACGCTGATGGCAACATGATTCAGGATCTGGATTTGTGCGAACGACTAAAACAATCCATTAAAGAAAAACTCGATCATCCGGCAAAATAAAATGAATCCAGATTTACAGAAATTACACTCCTACCCGTTCGAAAAACTGGCAACGTTATTTAAAGGTGCCGCACATAGCGCTGGTTTATCGCACATCGCTTTGTCGATCGGCGAACCCAAACACCCGAGCCCGGAATTTGTAAAACAGTCATTAATTGACGCCGTAGACAAGCTGGCAGTCTATCCCACAACCAAAGGTATACCTGAGTTCCGTGCGGTCATCAGTCGCTGGGCCTGCACACGTTTTCAACTTGGCGATCAGGGATTATGCCCGGAAACGCAGGTGCTGCCAGTCAATGGCACTCGGGAAGCGTTGTTTGCATTTGCTCAGGCGATGATTGACCGCAGCCGTGATCCGCTGGTGATCTCACCAAATCCGTTTTATCAGATTTACGAGGGTGCGGCGTTGCTCGCCGGCGCGCAACCGTACTTTCTCCCCTGCCTGGAAAGTAACGCCATGATTCCAGATTACGACGCGGTGCCTGCCGATGTCTGGCGGCGTTGCCAGTTATTATTTGTATGCAGCCCAGGCAACCCGACCGGCGCAGTCACAGATGAAGCCACTCTAAAGCAGCTGATCGAACTGGCCGATGAGCACGATTTTATTATTGCCTCTGATGAATGTTATTCGGAATTGTATTTTGACGAGTCGAATCCACCCACCGGGTTACTGCAAGTTTGCAAAAACCTGGGGCGTGATGATTTCAGTCGCTGTGTGGTTTTTCACAGTTTGTCCAAACGTTCCAATCTGCCAGGCCTGCGCTCAGGCTTCGTCGCTGGAGACGCAGCCCTGCTGTCCGGTTTTCTGAAATACCGCACCTATCACGGCTGTGCCATGCCGGTACAGCATCAATTAGCCAGTGTGGCTGCCTGGAGTGACGAAGATCATGTACGTGAAAATCGCCGCCTTTATCAGCAGAAATTTTCCGGTGTTCTAACGATTCTGGATGGCCATTTGAACCTATCTTTGCCGGATGCCGGATTTTATTTGTGGCCGCAAACGCCGACGCCGGATACCGACTTCGCCCGCAACCTGTTTCAGCAACAACACGTCACCGTGTTACCCGGAAGCTATTTGTCACGCACTGTCAACGGTGTTAATCCGGGCGCAAACCGGGTGCGCATGGCGCTGGTAGCCCCGGTCGCCCAATGCCTGGAAGCGGCCGAACGCATTAAACATTTTATCCATCACCATTAATCAGGATTCCTCTGTCAGCATAAAGCCGGCACAGGCGAGATTACCTTCAGGAGAAAAACCATGTCAGATCTGAAAGCCATTATTGAAACCGCGTTTGATAATCGCGACAGCATCTCACCCTCCAGCGTCGACGCCGGCGTAAAGTCCGCCATCAACGATGCCTTGGCGTTACTGGACAGCGGAGAAGCCCGTGTTGCGGAAAAGCAAGATGGCGAATGGGTCGTGAATCAATGGCTAAAGAAAGCCGTGCTGCTGAGCTTCCGCATTAACGACAATGTGCCGATCGAAGGCCAGTTCACTCAATATTACGATAAAGTGCCCTCCAAATTTGCCGATATGACCGCTGAACAATTTAAAGAAGCCGGTGTGCGGGTAGTTCCACCTGCGGTTGCTCGTGCCGGCAGTTATATTGCACCCGGCGTTGTCCTGATGCCCTCCTACGTCAACATCGGAGCCTACGTCGACAGCGGTACAATGGTCGACACCTGGGCCACCGTCGGTTCCTGTGCACAGATCGGTAAAAACGTACATCTTTCCGGTGGGGTTGGTATTGGTGGTGTACTGGAACCTTTGCAAGCCGGGCCCACTATTATCGAGGATGATTGCTTTATTGGTGCCCGCTCCGAAGTGGTTGAAGGCGTCATCGTGGGTGCCGGCTCTGTCATTTCCATGGGTGTATATATCGGCCAAAGCACTCGTATTTACGATCGCGAAACCGGCGAGACCCATTACGGTCGCGTGCCACCCGGATCCGTAGTGGTATCTGGCAATCTGCCCTCCGCCTGCGGCAAATACAGCCTTTACGCAGCCATCATTGTGAAGAAAGTGGATGAGAAAACCCGCGGCAAGGTAGGCATCAATGAACTGCTGCGCATCACGGATTAACGGGTAGACACATCATGAGTACAACACTTTACGGCATACCCAATTGCGACTCGGTTAAGAAAGCCCGCAAATGGCTGGATGCGAATGGTGTGGAGTTTGAATTCCATGATTTTCGCAAAGACGGTTTAAGTGAGGCGACGATGGAGCAATGGCTGCAACAGCAAAGCTGGGAGGTACTGTTGAACAAACGCGGCACCACCTGGCGCCAGCTGCCTGAAGACGTTAAACACAATACCGACGCAAGCAACGCCAAGAAATTGATGTTGGAAAATCTGACCCTGATTAAACGACCCGTTGTGATTCACGACCAATCCATTTTAGTGGGTTTTAAGGAGGCATCGTTTCAGTCGTTGTTCAACAAATAAGGCGCCAAGCAACCCGACCTGCCGTCGGGTTGCTGCTAATCCCATGGTTGCGCTGGCGGATTGTCTATACTGGTTAGTAATTAATGACCGTACACAGCAGGACACCATGCATCTAACCTCTTTTCTTCTTCCCTGGCTGCTTTTGGCGTTGGCAATCGCCGTGGGATTTGCAGCCCGCCTAATACCTTTGCGCAGCAAAGCCGGCATTATAACTCTATCAGCACTGGGTGCATTCATGCTGCTGTTTGCCGTCCTCAGCAACCTTTTCACAGCAAAAGATAGAGATCACCTTGAACGATACAAGGAGCAAGCTCTGCAAGCCGAAGACTGGAAATACCGGCATCTGGATGAGCTAACGCTGATACTGGCGCAATTCAAACCGCCCTCCGAGGCCGATCAGGCGTTACTAAAAAAATTAATCAGCTATGGCTGGCTGGGTAATAATTCGAAACTCCTCAGCGCACAACAGGCTCATGAAGCCAGAGAACGACTCCGGGCCAATTATAACCCGGTCAAGCCCATGTTGATCAAAGGGGTTCCCACTAACGTGGATGAGCATATTGTGAAGCTGGCGTTACGCCAGGTGGGATTCACCCTGGTACCCTATCAGGCCGACGAAGAGCCCTATACACAAGTTAATATTATTTACTACGGTCGCGACATGACACCGCTGGAAGTGAAATTGGCGGCGTTAACGCTGATGCGGGCGGGCGTTGAATTGAAGGCAATTAAGCCATTTCCGAAAGACACGCAAGGGAATTTACGGGCCATCAAGGTCGATTGGAACAAATACTATGATAGTCGAAAGATTCTGGATGTTGCCGACATAGAAACCGTAGAACAATTCAAGTAATCCCGCGGAGAACTCGGTAATCAAGGCGTGGTTTGCTATTATAGCGGGCTGTTTGAACCCATAGGAAATTGACGAATCATGCCCGACACACCCAGCCCGACAGATAGCACCTCTGATTCCAGCCACTCCCCCACCTTAGGACTGGCGATTGAACTGATGGCTAAGCCATCGGTGACGCCGGATGACTGTGACTGCCAGACCATCATGTGCGACCGGTTACGGGCTATCGGTTTTCAGATTGAACACCTGCGTTTTGGTGAAGTGGACAACTTCTGGGCCCGTCGTGGCGCAAGCGGACCGTTGTTTGCTTTTGCCGGTCATACCGACGTCGTGCCCACCGGCCCGGTTAACAACTGGGAATTTCACCCTTTCGAACCGCGCATTGAAAACGGCATGCTTTGCGGTCGCGGCGCAGCAGACATGAAAGGCAGCCTGGCCGCGATGGTGACCGCGTGTGAACGGTTTGTTGAACACAACCCGGATCACCGCGGCTCCATCGGTTTTTTGATCACCAGCGACGAGGAAGGCCCCGCCGTAAACGGCACGGTAAAAGTCGTTGAACACCTCGAGGCTCGCAATGAAAAAATGGATTGGTGTCTGGTGGGCGAACCCTCCAGCACCCACAAGGTGGGTGATGTAATTAAGAATGGGCGCCGCGGCTCGTTGGGCGCAAAACTTACAGTTAAAGGCATTCAGGGACACGTTGCTTATCCGCACCTGGCCCGCAATCCAATTCACCAGATTGCACCGGCATTGGATGCCCTTACCACAGCACATTGGGACAACGGCAACGAATTTTTTCCGCCGACCTCCTTTCAGATATCCAATTTCAATGCCGGAACCGGCGCCACCAACGTAATCCCAGGCCAAGCGGAAGTGGTTTTTAATTTCCGTTTTTCCACCGAAAACTCCGCTGATACCTTGCGTGAAAAGGCGCACGAGATACTTGATGGTTTTGAACTGGAATACGACATCGACTGGACCTTATACGGGGAACCCTTCATCACCGGGCACGGCGATCTGGTCCAGGCCTGTGTCAGCGCGATTCGCACCGAAGCCGGTATCGAGCCGGAGTTATCCACGTCGGGCGGCACCTCCGACGGGCGTTTTATAGCTCCTACCGGCACCCAAGTAATTGAGCTAGGTCCCTGCAATGCCACTATTCACAAACTCGATGAACGCATCAAAGCTGACGACCTGAATACGCTGTCCAAAATCTATGAGCAGTTACTTATTAACTTGCTGGCCACGGAATAAAATAATGTCGAATGACTCATTGGCACATCTGGACGATCTGGAAATATACATTGCGAATAATAATCTGGATGACATAACGGGCTGGTTGCAAACGTCCTTCGATCAGTTTGACGTGGTACGACAGAGCAAAAAGGGCTGCAAATTCCGCTGCGGCAGCGACGGTCATTTTAATAATGGAATGATTGTATTAAATGCAGGTCGAACAGGATACACCTCTATCTGGATCGACGGGAAGAACACACCCTGGAAAAACGATGTGGAGATGGGCCGGTCCGCCTGTAACGCACTTCACTCCACCGTGCGCTGTGTAGAGAGTGCGTGGAGCAAAGGCGACGACCCTGACCAGTGGTTAGAAATTACCTCAGAAGGTGAAAACATCATCCAATGGATCACTGAAGACTAAACAGGAGCCACGTTATGACCAGCAAACCGAGCCTGGATTTGGCGTCAATCAGCGATTATGTTTTTGATAATTCCGTGCGTGACGACCCCCTGCTCCGTGCATTGCGTGAGGAAACCGCGCAAGACGATATGGCAAGGATGCAAATTTCCGCTGAACAGGGCCAGCTTATGGCATTGCTGGTTAAACTAACCGGTGCCAAGCGCATAATTGAAGTCGGTACTTTCACCGGATACAGCAGTTTGTGTATGGCGCGCGCATTGCCGGAAGATGGTGAATTAATTTGCTGCGACCTGAGTGAACAGTGGACCAACATCGCCAAACGCTATTGGCAACAAGCCCAGGTGGCGCAAAAAATTAAGTTGGTTTTAGCGCCCGCGCAACAGACTCTGCAAACGCTAATTGACGACCAGCAGCAGAATCAATTTGATCTGGCGTTCATCGATGCCGACAAAGAAAGTTATGACACTTACTATGAACAGTGCCTGCAATTGCTGCGCAGTAACGGGGTGATCCTGCTGGACAACATGCTTTGGAGCGGACGGGTTGCCGATCCCGAATTCGATGATGAAGATACACTCGCGATCCGCCGACTGAACCAGAAATTACTGGAGGACCAGCGGGTGGACGTCAGTCTGCTGACCGTGGCCGACGGCATCAGCCTAATCAGAAAACGATGAATAACAGCTTATTTTTCAACAGGATAGAAATCACTTCAGCCAGAACAGCTAGGGTATCGAGCTACCCGATCGCGAAAAGAGGCCCGCTTCACCATAGCTGAGGAGTTAGAACGGAATGCAAGTCAATTTGTGCGATCGGGCAGTCGAGTCACTGATAATAGACTGCCCAATCAGCCGGAGGCAAGGGTTGAATTGGATATTTGAACGCCTTTTTTTCACCGACGATTCTTGTGAGTGTTCACTAACTTTTAACCGGCTGATGCCGTTGGATATTTAAAAACTAATGAATTTAGTTGTTGCAAATCAGCTTGGGATTTGCATGAAGGCCGTCAATAAAATATAACAATTTCCCACTGCTTGGCTTTTCTGAATAAAACCCGCAGAGTACTATGGTCTTTGTCCCATTTCCTTCACGCCACAAGGAACCCTTATGCCAGATCTCCAAACACACACACGCACCTGCAACCTCTGTGAAGCCATGTGTGGTATCGAGATCACTCACGATCAGGGTCATATTGTTTCCATAAAAGGCGACAAACGCGATCCACTCAGCAAAGGGTTTATGTGTCCAAAAGCGGTGGCACTGCAGGATATTCATGACGACCCTGACCGCCTGCACTATCCGATGCTGAAAACCCCACAGGGCTGGGAACAGATCAGCTGGGAAAATGCGTTAAATGAAGTGGCATCGCGAATCCGTAACGTGCAAGCCAAGCATGGCAAAAATGCGGTCGGCATTTATATCGGCAACCCCACGATTCACAATCTGGGCTCCATGCTTACGCTGAAACCGTTTCTGTCTGCACTGGGCACTCAAAACCGGTTCAGTGCCACCTCGGTGGACCAACTGGCGCCGATGCTGGTAGCACTGAAAATGTTCGGCAATCAAACCCTGTTCACTGTTCCGGATATAGACCGGACCCAAATGATGGTGTGCCTGGGCGCCAACCCCATGGCCAGTAATGGCAGCCTGATGACTGCGCCCGGCTTTAAAAACCGCGTCAAAGCCTTGCAGGAGCGTGGTGGCAAGCTGGTGGTAATTGACCCTCGCCGCACGGAAACCGCTGAAATTGCTGATCAACATCATTTTATCCGCCCAGGAACCGATGCGTTATTACTGATGGCCATGCTGCACACTCTATTCCGGCAGGATCTGGTGAACACCGCAAACCTGAGCAGCCACATGCAAGGCGTTAATATTGTTAAGAATATGGTAGCTGGATTCACACCCCAGCGGGTCGCCAAAGCAACCGGTATCAAGACCAAGGAGATCCGTCAGCTGACGGTTGATTTTGCCAACGCGGACAGTGCCTGCCTGTATGGCCGCATGGGGATATCCACCCAAGCCTTCGGTACCACCACCAATTGGCTGATCACTGTATTCAACGCCCTGACCGGCAATCTGGATAATCCCGGCGGGGTTATGTTTACCCGTCCTGCGGTCGATCTGCCCGGATTGGCCAATTTGCTGGGCCAGGGAGGCAGTTTTAACTCGCGACGCAGCCGCGTCCACAAATACCCCGAATTCGGTGGCGAATTCCCCGCCGCAACCCTGGCGGATGAAATGTTGACGCCGGGCAAAGGACAAATAAGAGCAATGGTTACTTGCGCCGGCAATCCGGTGCTGTCCTTACCCAATGGCAAGAAAGTGGAAAAAGCCTTGGGGAACCTGGACTTCATGGTCTCGATTGATTTTTACCTCAATGAAACCACACAGCATGCGGACATTATTCTGCCTCCGACCGGGCCGCTTGAACACGGACATTACGACCTGGCCTTAAATATGGTCACCGTGCGCAATACGGCGAAATACTCCCCCGCGCTCTACAAGCCCATGCCGGACAGCCGCCATGATTGGCAAATATTCAACGAGTTAACCCGGCGCCTGCAACCGCTTTCCCCGCTCAAATGGGCCGGCGGCGAATTGCAATACCGGCTGATCAAATCACTGGGCAGTGAAGGCATGCTGGATTTGTTATTGCGCCTGGGGCCCTACGGAACCTCGCCTGACCAACTTTCCGAGCTACAGAAAGCTCTGGTAAAGCTGATCTACAAGCGTTTTCCGGAATCGGGATTGAGCCAGCTTCTGGACGTCAGCCCATACAGTCGTCACACCCATAGGCAACAGCACAATCTGAGCCTGAAAAAATTGCAACAACACCCCCACGGTATTGATCTGGGTCCATTGCAACCCGCCTTACCCGAGCGCTTGGCCACCCAGGGCAAGAGCATCAATCTGGTCCCGAAATTATTTATGCAGGAGATAAACCGCCTGCAACAACAGCTCGACCAGAAAACCAAATTATCCCCGGACGCCTTTATCCTGATCGGGCGACGGCATTTGCGCAGCAATAATTCCTGGATGCACAACAGCCAGCGGTTGGTAAAAGGAAAAAACCGCTGTACTGCATTGCTCCACTTTTCCGACGGCGAGCGATTGGGCATTCGTGACGGCGACCCCGTGATCGTCAGTAGCAGCGTGGGCGAAATTGAACTGCCCGCTCAACTGACGGACGATATTATGCCTTCGGTAATTTCAATTCCCCATGGCTGGGGCCACCACCGCAGTGGCAGCCAGCTGTCAATCGCGCAACAAAATGCCGGTGTCAGCATCAATGATATAACCGACGACCGTAGTATCGATGCGGTTACCGGCGTCGCTGCTTTCAGCGGGCAACTGGTCACCTTAAGCACGACCCGCATTGAAAAAAATGTGGTCCGAATAAACGACAAACGCATCGCCGCCACTTCGATTCCCTGAGCACAATCAGGTGAAAGGGGGAATCCCGCCATAACGCCTCGCGCCGGATATGGCATAATGCGACACCGACACAATACCGATACGCCTCTTATAAGACACCAACACGGATTCAGCTGGCACTGGGAATACAATGAAACTGCCACATAAAACGCTGCACTTTATTGCTCAACATCTTCCGGGATTCAGCACACCGGCTAAAAAACCGGTCGAACTGCCCCAAGCCAAAGAGTACACCATCGATGAACTGGCCAGGGCCGCCGACACCACCGCAAGAAACATTCGCGCCTACCAGGATCGCGGGTTACTGCCACCACCGGAACTGCGGGGACGCAAGGGCTTTTATTTCAACAGCCATCTGGCGCGACTACGGGTCATCTCCGGATTACTGGATCGAGGATACTCCCTTTCCAGTATCAAGGATCTGATCAGCGCGCTGGAAAACGGCATCGATTTGCGCCACCTGATGGGACTGGAATCCGCCATGACCAGCCCCTGGACGGATGAAGAGCCCATGCTGGTGCCCATGGCGGAGTTGCTGGCCATGTTCGGTACCCACCTTACCCCGGAAGCATTGAAACGGGCCATTGAACTGGATCTGATGAAGCCGGATGGAACCATGGTCACCGTGCGCAGTATGCGCACCTTACGTGCCGGCGCGGAGTTGGTTGCAACCGGGATTCCACTGGAGGAGTTACTGGATATTGTTCGCATGTTGCGAGGCAACGTGGAACGGGTTGCCAACGAGTTAGTACGTTTAGTCGGTGATCACGTACTGTCGAACTACGAAACCGAAGAATTGCCTCCGCAGGAAGAATTTCCCAAATTGGCGGACCTGGTATGGCGTATGCGACCATTGGCAGAAATGGCTGTGCATGCCGAATTGGCGCGAGCGATGGAGAATGCGGCCTCCCGATTATTATCGGACCGGCTGGAAAAGATCATAGAACGCTTGGCTCGGGAGCGGGATGGTAAATGATATCAAACTGATCAGCCCCCGCTATTCACAATAGCGAAGGCTGCAGCAACCAAACCGGATTACAGGCCAGCGTTAGACTCACTAGCTGTAAAGCTTAACACTACGCGGCTTTCGGTTTGATATTCAGTTTCGCTGTTTCCGCAAACTGATCGACCAGTTTCATCAGGTCTTCAGCACCGTCCAGCACCTCAACATTATTAATGTCCCAAGGGTGAAAGCTGAATTTGAAAAAGCTCAACCAATCGCCGAACAACGTTGGGAAAACGCCCCCCCGACCGAACTGCAAGCGGAAAGATTTCGCCCAGCCCTTGATGTTTTTATGCTCACCACGGCTTTTCACAACCAGATAATAGTATCGGTAGAATAAACTCCAGAAAATCACGTTGGCAGCCAGAAACACACTGGTGCGTATCGCATACGCTTTCAGCCCTTTGCCCATCGCGGTTTCATACACGTCATAAGCAACGCCCTTATGCTCGGTTTCTTCCATCGCATGCCATTGCCACAACGCTTTGTAGTGTGGATCGGCATCCTTCATAAAACGCTCATCGCCCATCACCACATCCGCCAACATCGCAGTAAGATGTTCCAGCGACACGGTGACCGCTAATTTGACTGAATTGGGAAGCTTTTCGTCGACAAAATCGAGCAATGTCTGCACCTGGCCTTCCAGTTCGTTCACCGGAATACCCGCATTCGCCATGGCCTCGTTGTATTCTTCATGCTCACGGGTGTGGAATGCTTCCTGACCGATAAAGGCAGATACCGCCTTCTTTAACTCAGCATCGATTATCTGGTTACGATAATTGCGCACGCTCTTCATGAAGAACCGCTCTCCGGCGGGAAAAAAGATGGAGAGTGTGTTCATGAACTGGGTCCAATGTTCACCGCCTCCGTTCCAGTTATCTATTTTATTTTGGGGTAGATAAAACTGAAGATTCCGGCGTACTGGGAGAATCGCAGCTGTCATAAGTTGCCCTCTGGTTCATTATTTTATGTTACATCAACCAATGTAATATAAAATAATGAACGGGTACAGTTTTTTTTAACGAGTTCTATGTAACATTATGCAGTGTTATTGATGTTCAATTTACAACCTAATGTTAAACCGGAGTTCGGTAACAAACCACTCGTTTATCTCGCGCTTTTTGTCCAGGCGCGCCTAACCGGCATAGGGTTTCGATCGACTTGCCAGCCACGCTGATATCTGCGGCCAGATCTGCTCCGGGGCCCGCTTGCCACTGACGATGCCGGTATGCCCGCCTTCACAAAGCAGGTACTGCTTATCCTCACTGCCCACCATGTTCATTAAAGGCTTACAGCAATGTTGGTTCGCCAGCTTATCGTTACTCCCGGCTATGCAGAGCAGATTGGCATCAACGTCTTTAAAATAAGCCCGGGTATTATCCAGAGTGATATACCCTCGGGCGGCTTCGTTTTCCAGCCAGATGCTGTACATCCAATCCCGAATTACACCACCGGGATAAGCTTCCAGGTTATCCATAAACGCGCTTTGATTGGCGTGCCGGGCCATAAACTCCCGGTCATCCAGGTTACGAATCAAATCCACATAGCCCTGAACACTGCTCACCGGATCCGACAACTTAAAACCAATCACGTTTGCCCACGCCGGCGCATAAACCCACCGTGCGGGCACCTTGCTCAGATTGAACCCGATTTTCTTCAGGCCACGGTTAATCACCGCATACTGCCGACCGATCTGCCCATTAGCGTGTCCGTCTACGGCCGTTCCAATCGTAATAATATTTCTGATTAACTTATCCTGACTCAGCGCCTGGTAACACAGCGCCAATCCACCTCCCATACTCCAGCCATGGAGAGTCAGCTCGCGACGGCCAGAGTGCTGACGCACGTGCTGCAGGCACAGTGGGAGCAAATGGCTGACGTAGGTATTGAGCGTGTAATGCGCGTGCTTGCGGGTGGGGCTGCCCCAATCCACCAGATAGACATCGAAGCCCTGAGCCAGCATAAAACGCACGAAACTGCGATCAGGAAACCAGTCATAAATTAAATTATTGATCGCCAGCGGTGGCACGATAACCAAGGGCACCGCATATCGACTGTTCCGAGCAATAGCAGCCCTGTCAGGACGGTAGTGAAGTACTTTTATTAACTCATTCTCATACACTATGTCGGACGGCGTTTTACCACCGGTGATCAGGTTTCCCGGGCGTAACAGACGCTCACTGACGTTTTTCAGGGTGGCTTTTAACTGTGCTGGCTTCAGCGGCATCATTTGTCATCTCTAACTACTGCGTAAGGTGCGATGGTACGGTTTCACGGCGGTTAAAGTCACTGACTGAGGGGTGTAAAAGCCTGTCTAAACGGCCAATCTAACCGGCATTGATGACCGTTTATCTCATATCCGCTGTTGAGCGCTCGGCAGCCTTCTGTATTAAAAGATCTGATCTATAGTAAAAGGAGCTCTCTTGAGAAGGCGGTAAAACAACTTAACGAGGACTGATTTATTTCGAGCTCAGACATGATCCACAGCGGCACTGACCTAGAGCCAATCCAGCCGTTACATATCCCCGGTTACAGCATTGAGAAGCTGATCTGTTCCCGCAATGCGACTCGTGTTTACCGGGCGCGCAGACTCGCCGATGGTGAATCTGTAATGCTGAAATGCCTGGGTAGCGAACACGAAGCCCGGGAAGCCATCGCAAGCCTGAAACACGAATATGAAATCGGCAGGAACCTGCTGGCGGCAACCGTCATTCGCATGCACGCATTAGAGCACTACCGCAACCTGCCGGTCGTGGTATTGGAAGACTTCGGTGGCGATTCGCTGTTGAACCTGATGGCCACCCATTCATTTGAGCTAGCTGAATTACTTTCCATCGGGGCTCAGCTGGCCCAGGGCCTGGGCGAAATCCACGCCGCAAATATCATTCATAAAGACATCAACCCCTCCAACGTCGTGTACAACCCCGATACCGGTGTACTGAAAATTATCGACTTTGGCATTTCGAGTTCCCTCACCCGGGAACAAGCCGCGATCGTCAACCCTCATATTGTTGAGGCCAGCCTGCCTTATGTGTCACCGGAACAAACCGGGCGTATGAATCGTTCGATCGATTACCGTAGTGACTTTTATTCTTTCGGGGTCACGTTATATGAATTGCTCACCGGAAAACTCCCCTTTACGGTATTCGAGCCGATAGAGTGGTTTCACAGCCACATTGCCAAACAGCCACAACCCCCTCATATCGTGAACCCGAAAATCCCTCAGCTGGTATCTGATATCGTAATGAAGCTGATGGCGAAGATGGCAGAAGATCGCTATCAAAGTGCCAAGGGAATTGAAGCGGATCTTCGACGCTGCCTGAATCAATTGCAGAGTAAGGGACATATTGAACATTTTGATTTGGGGAGCGAAGAAATCCCCCAGCATTTTCAAGTTCCGCAAAAGCTGTACGGCCGCGAACAGGAAATAGTACGCCTCCTCAGTACCTTCGACCGGATCACACAGGGCGTGAATGAAATTACCCTGGTGTCCGGCTATTCCGGTATTGGCAAAACCTGTCTGATCCGGGAACTCTATAAACCCATTACTGAGCGGCGGGGCTACTTTATCAGTGGCAAATTCGATCAATTACATCGCAATATTCCCTATAGCGCCGTATTGACCGCGTTGCGCGACATGATGCGTCAACTACTCACTGAGAGCGAAGAACGGCTGCTCACCTGGAAGCAGGATATTCTGACTGCGGTGGGTCCCAATGGGCAGCTCATTACAGAAATACTGCGCGAACTTGAATTTATTATCGGCCCGCAAGCGCCGGTTCCGCAGTTACCACCCGTGGAAGCGGAACAACGCTTTAACCGCCTGTTTCTTAATTTTATAAAAGTCTTTGCCCGGCCATTGCACCCCTTGGTGATATTTTTGGACGACCTGCAATGGGCAGACAGCGCCAGCCTGAATTTGCTTGAAATGCTCACCCACCCCGATTCAGGTGCCACTCATCTATTGATCATCGGCGCCTACCGGGATAATGAAGTTTCCCCCGGTCACCCGCTACTGCTTTGTATCAAGAGCATCACCGAACACGGGGTGCCTATCGATGAAATCCAGCTTCAATCACTAAGCCAGATCAATCTGATCGATTTGCTGGCGGATACCCTGACCAGCAACCCCACCGAAGTGGCCGGGCTGGCAGGGCTGGTCATACAAAAAACCGCTGGTAATCCATTTTTCACCGAAGAATTTCTAAAAGATTTGAACAAACAGAAGTTAATTGCCTATTCCCTCGAGAAGCGTTGCTGGCAATGGGATATTGAAAAAATCCGTACACAGCAGATGACCGATAACGTTGTTGAACTGATGAAAGATAAACTTCGTCAGCTGCAACCGGAAAGCCTGCAATTAATGCAGTTGGCCGCGTGTATCGGGAACCGCTTTCGGCTGCGGGATCTGGCCGTGGTATCGGAACAAAAACACAATATTATCGCTGAACACTTGCGCTCTGCCATGAGCGAAGGCGTGATCGCACCCATCGGTGATGCCTATCAATTATTAGAACTGGAAAGCAGCCCGGAAGCGGAAGTGACCGTGGAATTTGCATTTGCGCATGACCGCATTCAACAGGCTGCTTATTCTTTACTGGACGACACCAGCAAACAAATCACTCATCTAAAAATAGGCCGGTTATTGCAAAACAATCTGCCTGCACACCAGCATGAGCAACAGCTCTTTGATATTACCAATCACCTGAACCTGGGCGTTTCCTTCATAAAAGACCAGGACGAACGACTTCAACTTTGCCGTCTGAACTTGAAAGCCGGTCAACGGGCTAAAGCCGCCAGCGCTTATCAGGCGGCTTATCTTTATTTCGCCTCTGCGTTGGACTTATTGCCGCTGCAGTCCTGGCAAAGTGAGTATGGGTTAACGCTGGAGCTGCATAACGAAGCGGCAGAGGCAGCCTATCTGAGCAAAGACTATGACACCATGGATCGCCTTTTAAAGACCGGATTCAGCAGTGCCGCCGGTGAGCTCGATAAAGTGAAACTCATACTGGTTCAAATTTCTGCGCTGATTGCCCGTGGACGCTTGGCAGACGCGGTGCAATTGGCAAAACCCCTCATGTCGAAGTTCGGTCGTAAGCACAGATACCCTGAGAATCCAGGCAAACTGCATGTGGTAATCGAAGTGTTTAAAAACCTGTGGGCGTTGAGGAAACCGGACATAACAGCAATGGCCAAAGCCCCGGCCATGACAGACCCGAATCATATTGCAGCCCATGACATCGGGGAACGGGTCGGATCTGCGGTAATATTTATTCAGCCGGACATGTTTGCGATGATGGCCTTGCGCTCAGTCCGTATTCAATATCAATTCGGTCATTGCACCAACTCTCTGGGTTCCTGGGCAGTC
Source organism: Ketobacter sp. MCCC 1A13808 (assembly GCF_009746715.1). Classification (NCBI taxonomy): domain Bacteria; kingdom Pseudomonadati; phylum Pseudomonadota; class Gammaproteobacteria; order Pseudomonadales; family Ketobacteraceae; genus Ketobacter; species Ketobacter nezhaii. Next base: position 7,887 of record NZ_VRKW01000005.1, on the reverse strand, counting down.
TATGGCATGGTACTTGCGAGTCAGTTGAACAGAGTGGATGAGGGCCATGCATTCGGGCGTTTATCCCTGGAACTGGCAAATCGGTTTCAATTCAGGCCCATGCAGACACGCTGCATGCATGTGTTCAACGCGATGGTGAGACACTGGAAAGAACCAGTGCAAACAACCATCGAGCCATTAAAACAAACGTACCGCATGGCGATGGAAAACGGCGATTTTGAGTACGCGGTATTGGCTTGGGAAATCAGTCTATATAACCTGTTGGATGCAGGCTACGACCTATTGCAACTCAAGCAAGAACTTCAGCAATGTCATGCTGCCGTGAAGTCACTCAAGCAAGGCAATAACCTGGACTACGTCAGCGCTTTGCTGCAGGTTTGCGACAACCTTCTCGGGCTAGCCAAGAATCCGGCTGTACTCACCGGCGCCCAATACAATATCGAGCAGAAACGGCAGCAACATGCCCAGATTGGCGACAAAACCCTGATCTCTACGGACCATGAATTGTCCATTTGGCTACGCTATCTGTTTGGGGATATAAAAGGCGCTCTGGAGCAAGCCGATAGTACCGCCATCGAAGACAGCCTGGTGGGTGGCTTCTTTAAAACAGCCCGCGTCTATATGGTGGACGCTTTGATCCGGCTGGCGAATGTCGCCGATGCCGATAGCACCCAAAAGCGCAAACTGCTACGCCAAGTCAAACGGGTTCACACCAAACTCAAAGCCTGGGCAAAAAGCTGCCCTGAAAATTATCGTCACAAAGTTCTGATCGTAGAGGCTGAACGGTTGCGGGTTACCGGAAAACAATACAAGGCTAATACGCTGTTCGACGAAGCGATCCAATGCAGCGCAGATAACGGGTTTATTCAGGAACAAGCATTGGCCAGTGAACTTTGCGCCTGTATGCACCTTGCTGCCGGGCGTATCACCGTCGCGCGTCCCTATCTGATTCAGGCCAGGGATTTGTATGCACGCTGGGGTGCTCAAGCAAAAGTACAAAACCTGCACCAGCGGTTCCCGCATTTGCTGATGGAGCTGCGCCAAAACGAACCTGCATCACCACGACTGGGAACGCAAACGGAACGGCTGGACAGCATTGATATCACCGCCCTGATGAAAGCCCTGAAATCCATCGCGGATGAAAAAATACATAGCCGCATGCTGGAAGCCATAATCGCCACTTCGGTGGAGTTCGCCGGTGCTCAGCGCGGGTTATTGATACTTCGCAACGCCGAGGGCCTTTACTGTATCGAAGGTGAATCCAGCGTGGAAAGCACTCCACGGGTATTGCAATCATTGCCGATTGAACAAGGCAGCCTGCCTCAGGCGCTGGTTAACTATGTGATGCGCACCCAAACCAGCGTCGTTATTCACGACGCACAGACCAAACAAAATGAAATTCCGGGACTGGATCTGGATGACTATATCCATCAGCACCAGGTCCGCTCCGTGCTCTGTTTGCCGATTGTTTCCGGTAGCGGTGACAGCGTAGAGCTGATCGGACTGCTTTATTTGGAAAATAATCTGGCCACCGGGACCTTTACCCAGGAACGCTTCGACACGCTGGAAATTATCGTCATGGCAGCGGCCGGACGCCTTGAACTTTCCCGCAAAGCCGCATTTGATGGACTCACCGGCTTGTTTAACCACGAATACTTTCAAAATGCCTTGAACCAGGAAATTGAATCGTCCCGAACCCACCATCGCGACATGGGGTTGCTACTGATTGATATTGATCACTTCAAACAATTCAACGATACCTGGGGGCATCAGGTGGGCGATCAGGTATTGCGGGAGGTCTCTCAACTGATTAAGTCCACTTGTCGCGCAAGTGATTTGGTTGCCCGTTACGGCGGCGAGGAAATGGTGGTAATTTTACCCACAACGTCGATACCCAGAGCAGAAGAAGTCGCCGAACGCATACGCAGCTCAGTCGCCAATCACCGCGTTCTGCATGAAGGACAGCAACTGACCGTCACCATCAGTATCGGCGTTTCCATGTTGCAAGATGACATCCCGGGCAAAGACGAGCTAATCCGACGGGCCGATGCGGCTTTATACCGGTCCAAAAAGCACGGACGCAACCAGGTTACAGTCGCTTAAGTTTATTCTGTTAAAAAAGACGCCATTGCCTTTGCGGTTGGCCAGGGCGCTTCCAGAATCGGTGTGTGCCCTACCCCTTCCAGAATTACCAGCTTTGCCTCCCCCAGGTTTTCCATGTATTGCTTGGTTACATCCACACTGAAAATCGCGTCCTGGTCGCCCCAAAGGATCAACACAGGCATTTTGAATAATCTGAGTGCCGCATTAAAAAACCGCACGTCAAGTGATTTATCCCGCGCCAGCATATCCGCCATCACTTCATCATAAACCGCCGTGCGTTTTAATTGTTTGGTTTCAAAATCGTTCATAACCTGATGCGGAACAAACGGCGGTAATGACATCGCCATGGATAAAACCCGGCGCGCGTCTCCGGGCTGCGCAATTCGCATCGGGTTCGCCCCGTCCATCATCTGACGGGCGATTACCGAGGTATTGCCGGGATATTTACCTGCACTGTCCACCAGAATCATACGGTCAATTTGCTTGCCCCTGGACATCGCCCACTGGATGGCGATGCCTCCTCCCATGGAATGTCCTGCCAAGTTGAAACGGCGAATCTTCAGCTGATCAATAAAATCACTCAACACGAAGGAAGTTTCAGCGAAGGTGTAATCCGCCTCGGGGTGCACACTGCTGTCCCCGTGGCCGGGCAAATCCGGAATAATCAGATGAAAGCGGTCCCGCAGTTGATACGCAACCCGGTTCCAATTGTTACGATCGCCGTAATAGCCGTGCAGCAGGATCAGCACCGGCGCACCCCGCTTTCCCCCTTCGGAATACACAATATCAAGGTTTTTACGCACTGCCAGGGTGTTGGTCGTTAACCCGGCCCAAGCGCGCTCCTCTGCCATATACTGGTCATAAAGATTCGTTGTACTGGCGTCCGCCTTCGCCTCGCTGCTTGTTGGGTTGGCAGCGCATCCCCCCAAATGCAGATAACATAGGGCTAGAAAGGCTGACAAAAGCCGGTAGTAAGGGTTTTTTGACATTGTCACGAAGTAGTCCTGTTTAGGTTGAAGTTGCGCAATCCGGTCTAACGGCCGTTTGGGGTGTGCCCAATAGCGGCATAGATAGTGTTCAAAATTCTGTGTCATTTCTTTATCATTAGACCAAAAGATATGACTTATGACAAAACCAACCTTCGACATGGAAGCTGCTCTCAAAGCCTTAGGTGATGGCCGAGACCTCACCGGCAAGGATGGCACATCCTATCTGTAGTTTCGTCATGATCGTGACCAATAATTCCTATATAATATACTAAATATGACTTGCCAAATATTTATAATACTGGCATGAATTGGGCATATTTAACGAAAGTCACCTTGATCACCTAATCATTCTTAATTCAGAAACTTGGTATTATTGAAATCATCATTCGCTTATTGAATTCAAATTACTAATTTCTATAAATTCATCTTCTCGCGCAAATTTTTTATCGATGAGATATTTTTTTACTTTTTTCATATCCGACGTATAAATTACATGTGCGAGACTGGTCTTCGCCCGCGTGGATGTGACATAAAACAATCTGCGGGTGCGATCCAAACCGGTTTCTTCACCTGCATCTCTTTTTTTCTGGCTCGCTTTGGAAAGTTCCTTCACACCAAAATACTGCTCATATGAAAACAGAAATCCACCTGCTTCATTATCATCCATGATTACCATTACACGTTCGAATTCGTTACCCTTAACACCTTGATGGGTTCGAAATATTGAATCCTCATCAATGTATTCTTTATAGTTTCGAATTTGAAAGAATTCAGTTTCTAAGGCTTCAGACCACGCAGTAAACTCACTATTGTCCGCGACTACACGATCTTCCTCAGCCTCGTGTATAGCTTGGCCTGACTCTAATTCATCCCCACTTTCTTCAAAGTTTGACACAAACGCCTGTAATTTTTCTGGAATTTTAAGCAGTTTGTGCTCAGAAAGTATTTCTAGAACCGAACGAAAGCTGACATTCTTACTCGAAACCACATTTCTAAACTCATGTTCGGCCATTCTGGCGAGTTCGAGGGGATCTTCTCTATTGGACTCTAATACACTAGCATCTAGAAGTGGTGACTTACTTTCCCTTAAAATAGACATTAATTCTGATCGCCTATCGTTCAGGCTCGCTTCGGCCAAAGGAAAAACAATTTTAGAGAAAAAATTCAACTCGTTATTTTCACCTTCAGAAATTCGATCTTTTATCTTGTCTGACTTTGAAAGCTTATCCCACATGTCATCAAAGCCAAGTCTACGCCCAGCCATTTTATGCTCTAACAGCAAAATAGCTGTCTCCTTAGATTGTGTATCTGCCCAATCCACATCTTTCGTAATATTCGCCATAGCCTCGCGAATACTGGTCTCAACTTCGTTTTTATTTTCAATTCCGAGGGGAAGCAGAAAATAACGAACAAAGCCTTCTACAGCGCCATGTCGAGCATACTGACTTCGTTTATCATCTTCATTTCGAATTTGGTTACCCAAGCCAACAATACGTCTAGCTGAACGGTGGTTCATTTTCTTGTCAAATACTACCCAGTCATTTGGCTTAGTCTTTCCTAGATCAGGTTCGCCACCGCCAAAAATACGTTGCATAGTATCACCGAACAAGCCAACGACGACTTTATCATATTTGGCATTTTTCAATTCAAAGAACGCATTGATTACCTCTTTGTTCGTATCCTGACTTTCATCAATAAATATAAAAGGGAACTTATTCACTATGACTTCCCCCATCATTGGTTTGGTAGTCAGAAAGTTTGAGAAAATTTTCAAGACATCCGAGTGCGATAGCGAATTTTCAGAAGAATTTACACCATTTGGATCGTAAATGAAGGAGCGCGGTTCTGACAACCATTCCAACTTTTCAATCAAGCGACTGATAGTCCTTTTTCGAGCATCAGAAGCTTTACCAGCGCGCCCACGATTTTCTTCATCTTGAATCTTCGCTATGTCATTGGGAATCGTCTCCAAGTACCACTTGCGAATATCTTGATCAAATCCGGAAATTGCCGACCAGCAAAAGCTATGAATTGTAGAGACAGAGAAGATTATGTTTTGTTCGATCCGATCTTTTATTTCGTCAGCAGCATTATTAGTAAAAGTGACAACTGAGATTTGTTTTCCTTGACGAATAAAATCACTAGAATACCTCTCTTTAAGATAATCAAGAGCTTCCTTTAAAGAGTATGTTTTACCGGAACCAGCTCCCGCAAAGGTAATGAAGCTTTTACCCGACGCTATGCTCAGGCAGTCCTGTATACCAATGTCAACGCTACAGTCATAGTCGACAGGCTTTGTTTCTGCCAAATAAAATTCTTCTGACATGTTTTCTCTCTACGAACTTGGTAAAAGTTGCTTTTCCAACCACATTAGGCCGTCGCTCATATATTTAGGGGGAGTGAAGCTTATTGTCTCGTTGTCAGATAGATGAAAAAGGCAGTTAAAAGCAAAGTCGCCTTTCTTTAAATTTTGTACGTAATCATAAAGTGATTCTGATAGTGACTTTATGCCATATTCAAAATTAAATTTTGCATCATTGATGCTCTCTTTCTTCTGGAAAAAGTCATCCTCGAAGTTTGCCAAAATCAAAGCATCTTCAAATGTTCGAGACAATACCTCCTTACCAGAAATCTGTGTTGGCTTCTGATAGGCAACGTAAAGTGGTGCTCCATTACTGTTCATCCCATGCCCAACTGATTTTAAGTCTATTAGGTCGTCCAACGATTCTATTCTCGGATGCCATTTCCTCAATGTATCGTTATTAGTTAGTTGGCCTTCTTTCTTTTGTGGGAAACAGCTCTTTCCATCCTTATCAACTGAGTCAATATCGGTCAAAACCAGAGTCGCAACGCCAAGTTTTTCAACTAAGTCTTTATATTTGTGCGTATGTGCTCCACTCACTTCGATGATGGAAATGTAGCGATTCGACAGGCTTGGAAAGCTCTTATTAATGAATTCTGGTACGAGTAGACTCTCGGCCTGACCTTCCACGAAAATGACTCCATCAGCGAAGAAAATATCACAGTGAGTGAGCTTCAAATGCTTTCTAACAAACAAAATCTCATTTTTCGGATTTACAAAAAGCTCTGATAAGTTCGCGATTGATGTATGGTCCATTAAAATTGACTTGTCAGCACTATTTCGTCGGAAATAACGCAAGGACTTGAAGTCCATATCATTGACGACATGGCTTGAATGAGTGCTAATCACAAGCTGGGTTTGGTATTCAGGGTTGTCTTGTTGAGTTTCCCTGTCCCGCAAATTTGAGTGATTTCTCAACGTATTATAAGCTTTCGATACAAAGACACGCTGAACTTGCGCGTGCAGGTTCACTTCAGGCTCCTCGACTAAGACCAAATGAATTGGCTCACTTTGCGCTTCAACACTGCCGTCATATGATGCTGATTTACCAACACGCATCCATCTATCGCGAAATTCCAAAAGCCTGAATGTTAAATAAATCAGATTTTGGTAACCTAGTCCTAAGTAACTTTCCGGAAGAAACTCCTCTTCATTTTTATCGAAACGATACCGCACAGATGAGGTTTTTCGCAGCGCATCCATGCCGCTTATCATTGCGGATATTTCAACAGTCGGATTACCTCCGATACCAGGATATCCCATATTCTTGAGTTCTTCGAAAGGAGCTTCAAATTGACCATTCAATCTGTCAGTGAAGTCCTTTTCTAATTTTTGCTGTTGCCCCAGTACTATTAGGTCGTCGGCCTCAGGTAAATCCTCTGGATTAAGAATGTGCTCATAATATTCACGGAGCAACTTGTTGAGACGCTGCTTTTCTGAATAAGGCCCTTTTTGAACTTTGGCATCTTCCGATCCTAAGCCTCGTTGTTCTGATATAACATCTACTCTAATCAATTTTTTCAAAGCTTCGGATGTGAGGGGCTGTAGGATTTCATTAACAACAATCTCACCTGCTTCATTAAACTCTTCCTCCTTGCTCAAAATATAGTGCTTTTGTCTTATGTATTTACTGAAATTACGCCCTTTCTCTAAAAAGTCACATAAATCCTTTGGCCACAGGCTTACCTCACCACCATGCTTGGATACTACGCTTCTCGTATCAACAAACTCACGAAAAAATTTGGAGAAATCGACTGCTTCGTAATTAATTCGAACTGATAAAGTACCACCGCACCATTCCAGGTCGGGCAGAATGTCGCGGAGCTTATATGCTTCACTTGCTTCTGCCATAATTTCGATATCTAAACTCGGCAATAAGCCAGTTAGATCACCCGATAGTTCTCCTATTTCCTCATTTGTAGGAAATTTTTGTTCGACTTTTTTTCCCAGCAGTTGAATCTCCTTCCAATTCCTTTTCGATATATCACGAATATTTAGGTTCTCTGGCCCCCTCAGAAACGTATGTAGCGCTCCTATGCAAGAGGTTTTTCCGCTATTGTTCGCTCCGACAAGCACAGTGGTTTTATCATCAAGCACCAAGGTAGCATTGGCTAGCCGCCGGTAATTTTTTAAAGTAAAGGAAGAAATTTTCATTCATTAAAACCTTAAGAAAATGCAGAGTAAAAGCCAAAGGCATACATCAAACATTATTTAGTGCGTCATTTTAAGCCAATGCCATCATTGATTACTTAAAACCGAGATCTAATGTGTAAAGAGTTAGGGCTAGAACCGCAAAGAAAAAATATCGCACTTCGAGACTGTAAACAAAACCGTGTAACTGCTTTTGTTTAAATATAGTTCTGCAAACGCTCAGGAAACTCAATAATAAATCGATTCAGGGCAGCTTTCCAATTTCGAATCGGCATGGTCCAT